>CAIZKT010000932.1:0-4416 GCA_903933565.1 uncultured Victivallales bacterium
AGATCTTCTGGCTCTGGCTCTGCAATACCTAATGAATTTAGTGCATCATCAATCAGGCTCCTAACACCGTCCCCTACGGAGCTGACTTGCGCCCATGCCTACGCGGGACCCTTGACCGCTGGAGGAATTGGCACTATCTTCCAAGTTTGATCGGTGCCTCGGCAAGACCACGCAGACGCTTAGGCGCCGTGTGGGCAAGCGCCCGTGGCGGCCCCGAAACCCCGACCGCAAGTGGAAAACGAGGCATGACACTGGCAGGCAGCTCCTCTTCAAATCCGCGCCGCATCCGTGGGGTGGTCATAGTAGCGTGGGCGGTGGGTGCGGTGTCTCTGCTGGTACTGGTGCTCCACCTCTTCGTTGCCGTGCATGTGATGGGGCAGCGCCGCGCCCAGCCTCCTGTCAACCTCGGCAACGGCCCCGCGGTCATCGCACGCCTGCCGTTCCCCGCGGCGCCGGACCAGAGTTTCAGTTTCGCCATTATCGGGGATGTCAACCGTGGCATGGCGACGTTTGAGCGCGTGATGCAGCGTGTGCTCGCGGAAACCAACCTCAGTTTCCTGATTCTGCTGGGTGACTGCGCCAGCGACCCGACGCGACCAGACCACGACTACTTCCGCGAGGAATTCGCCGAGAGTGGACAGACTCTCCCCACCTTCATCGTGGCGGGCAACCATGACGTGCAAGTGGGACGCTTCGAAAAGGAAGAATTCGAGCAGTTGTACGGCCCCGTCGACTTCAACTTCGTCTATGGTAACTGTCTGTTTATCGGCCTGGGCACGGGCGTCCTGCACGGTCACCAGGACGAAGCGGTGGCATACCTCGAGCGGACCCTCGCCGCTGAACGCGCCAAGGTCAGTCACGTGTTCGTGTTCATGCACTACCCGCCGATGGCCGCGCTACGGGCGCCGCAGGAGAAGCTGTTCACGCATCCGGAGCAATTCATCGAGCTTTTTGACCGCTACAAGGTGGACTACGTCATCAGTGGCCACCACCACCGGCTGGCTCGCACTGAAGACAAAGCCACCACCTACCTGACCTCGGGCGGTGGCGGCGCTCGGCTGCGCGAGGACGAGTACGGTCAGTCCGGCCTGTTCCATCATGCTATCGTCTTCCAGGTCAGCGGCGAGTCGATCGAAGAGCAAGTGCATATGGTGCGGGCGGCGGGAGTCGTCAAGAAGTACTGGGAGAAGTGGGAGCGCTGGCTGACCGGTGATGCTTGGCCGCTGGAGAAACACCATCTGGCCCTGACGCTGGGCGCGAACCTCGTCGCACTGCTGGGCCTGGTTTTCTCCCTCCGCATATTTTGGCGGCGGCGGAGCAAACCGGTGGCAGCGTGACCGCGGCCGGGCTGGGCTCTGCGCATGGATTCCTGAGACGGTCGTCCGCCCTGCATTGCTCCAGCAGCTTGGGGCTGCATACTTACGCGGTATGTTTGCACGCCCGAGATACCACCGTCCGAGCGGCGACGCGCGCCCTCGGCAAGCCATGGGAGTCCGGTCCGTATGCCTGCGAACACGGCGAAGACAGCCACCGATGATTCAGGCTGGCTGCACGCGCTGGCCAATCACCGAGGGCTACGCAAGGTCTGGTTGCGGGTGCGGGTTGGCGCGATCCTGCTCACCCTCTGCCTCAGCCTGCCGTTGCTGAAATGGGACTGGTTCTGGGTTGGGCTCGGCATCGC
Organism: uncultured Victivallales bacterium; assembly: GCA_903933565.1. GTDB lineage: Bacteria > Verrucomicrobiota > Lentisphaeria > Oligosphaerales > JAFGRS01 > CAILUI01. Next base: position 1,682 of record CAIZKT010000932.1, read on the forward strand.
CTTGGCGGGCGAGTTGATTCAGCTTTGGTGCTTTGCTAACCTTGACAAAAACTCGGCCATCTGCGCCCAGGGGCCGTATGCGCTGGTCCGCAATCCGATGTACCTGGGGCGCTATTTCATCGTGACCGGCCTGCTGCTCCTTTACCGGAACCCGTATGCGATCGTGGTCATGACCGTGCTCTACTGCATCTACATGTATAACCGGGTTCGGCGGGAAGAAACGCTGTTGGCGGGGATCTTCCAGGAGAGCTATCACGACTACTGCCGGAAGGTCAACCGGTTCTGGCCGTCCTTACGGCCCATCCCGGGCAGCCGCGTGGCCACCTGGCAATGGCGCTTACTGCGGCAGAACCACGGTGCGTACAACTTGCTGGGGCTGTTGGCGGTTTTCCTGGTGGCCGCCTGGGTGTCTCGGCACCAGCCGGTCTGGACCTATCCGTGGTGAGGCTACTTCCGCCTCAGCGCAGCGGCGCCGGATTGTACCCCGCCACCACCTGCATGGCCAGCATCACGTAGCAGGTGGAGAGTTCGGGGATGCTCTCCATCCAGCGAGCGCTGCCCTCATTGACCCAGGCCCCCTCCGCTTTCTGCCGCGACACGATCTCACGGGAGAGATCGTCGCGCCAACGATGCGAAACCCCATTGGCGTCCGTCAGCACCTCATCGCCATAGGCGCTGAGGGCCTTGGCGCAGGTGTTCAGGTAGTAGAAGTGCCCTTGCGCCCCGATGCCGGGGTTCTCTTTGAAGGTGTAATGCCGCCGGACCCAATCCATGGCCGCCTTGACGCGCGGGTCGTCGCGCGTGACGCGGGCATAGACCATACTCTTGAGCCCGGCGTAGGTCATGCTGCCGTAACTGCGCAGCGCTTTGACGCCATTGACGTCCACCTCGCCGGCCTTGCTCTCCGGGGGCAGGCCTTCCTCCTCGGAACCCGGGAAGTAGATGAAACCGCCCCGGTTCTCCGGGTCACTCGTCACCCAGCCGGACTTATTGGTCTCTGCCAGGTTCTGACAGCGGGTCAGAAAAGTCAGGGCTCGGCCCCAGGCCAACTCGGCCTGCTGGGGCTGCGCTGGGTTGTCCGTGTAGGGCTCGCGGTCCAGGTGCCGGGAGACGTAGAGAGCCTCCAAGGCCCACTGGGTGTTGCTGAGGTCAGGACGCCCGCTCTTGCCGTAGCCGATGCCGCCGAAGGCCGGGTCGGACTCGGGCACTTGGGCAAACTGCGAGGTCGGTCCCAGCAGGAACTGTCTCGCCTTGCGCATGATCTCCCGGTCCGCCGGCCGGTCCGCCGCGACCAGGGCAATGAGACTGATCGCGGTGCTGTAGTTCGGGTACTGTCCTTCGCCTGGCGTCCAGATCGAGCCGTCCGGTTTGGCGCAGCCCTTGACGAAATCGATAGCCTTCGCGGCGGCGGGGGTGAGCGTCGCTCCCGGGCTCGATGGCGTCTGCAACAGTGCGGTCGCGGCCAGGGCGGTGACCGCGGGATGGTGCAGCCAGGAGCCGTCCGCCTCCTGCCGACTCAGCAGATAGGCGGCGCCTTTCTGCAGCGACTGGTCCAGCGCCACCCGCACTTCGGCAGCCAACCCGGCCTGGCGGGCGGGTTCCTGCGCCTTGGTTGTCAGTAAACCCAGCCCGATATACAGCCCGCAAACCAGAGCGCGTTTCATCGTAGCCTCCATCTCGTTCTTACCCGAGTTCAGGGGTGTGGACCGCTCGACCACGGCGGCCAGGGAAAGACCGGACCAACCGTAGCAGCGGTAAGTTAGCGCCAACGGGCGCTCGTGACTACCTTAAGGCGGTTTGCGTCGGCAGGGGTCGAAGCCTCGCGGCGCTGCGTGTAGAGGGATTGGGTTAGGAGGGGTGTCAGATGAATGTCGTGATCCAGGCCAACGAAGCTGCGGTGACGGAACACGCCTACGGGGTCGTCCGCGACCGCATGAACCGTAAGCACTACCGGGTCCTCGGGCTGCCAACCGGAAGCACCCCGCTGCGACTCTACCGGGCCCTGGTGGATGGCTTCAAACGCGGAGAGGTGGATTTCGCGGACGTGCATACCTTTAACCTGGACGAGTACCTGGGACTGCCGGCAGACCACCCGCAGAGTTACCGCTTCTTCATGCAGACCAACCTTTTCAGTCAGGTGAACATCAAGCCCGACAATGTCCACTTCCTCAGCGGGCTTCCGACCGACATCGAGAACGAGTGCGAAGCCTACGAGCGCGCCATCCAGGAATTGGGGGGGCTGAAGCTACAGATCCTTGGGATCGGCCGGGACGGCCACATCGGCTTCAATGAGCCTACCTCGTCGCTGGCCTCGAGGACACGCGAGAAGACGCTGACGCGCCAGACCATCGAGGACAATCGCCACTTCTTCGAGAAGGATGAGGAGGTGCCGCGCTGGGCCCTGACCATGGGCGTCGGCACCATCCTGGAGGCCCGCGAGATCCTGCTGCTGGCCACCGGCCGCGCCAAGGCCGATGCGGTGGCGGCGATGATCGAGGGCCCGGTGACGACCATGTGTACCGCCTCGGCGCTGCAGATGCACCCGCGGGTCACCGTCGTCATCGACGAGGCGGCGGCGGCCAAGCTCGATCACGACGACTACTACCGCTGGATGTCGGAGAACGATTGTCAGATGGCGGGCTACCTGGCTGAGTGCAAACGGCGGCAGGAAGAACGCCCCGAAACGGCCGCCAAGAAGCGACCTGTGCATTAAGGATGGGCCGTGGTATTCAGCC
>CAIZKT010000933.1:0-1796 GCA_903933565.1 uncultured Victivallales bacterium
GCCAAGAGCCTCGGAGGCATTTTCAATCATGGGAATTTCCATGCGCGAGCACAGCGCGATCAACTCCGGAAACTGCGCGATGATATTGCGGCGGCGGTCACCCGCGGCCTCGATCCGGGATTCGGTCTGTCGCGCTACGAGGAAAGGCTTTGCCAGTCCCTGCCCTCGTTGGCGCCGCTGCGGGCTCGTCTCGATGGGCCGTCGACGCTCATCGACCGTCTGATCGATGAGGTGGCGGCCGAGGCGCTGGCGGCGCACCGGCCAGACCTGATCGGCTTGACGGTGCCCTTTCCGGGGACGCTCTACGGGGCGCTGCGGCTGGCCCGTGCCAGTCGGCGGCTGAACCCGGCTGTCCGCCTTGTCCTGGGTGGTGGCTACGTGAATACCGAGTTGCGCGACCTCCAGGACGCCGGACTGTTTGACGAGGTCGACTACGTCTGCCTGGATGATGGCTTCCAGGCCCTGGGGGGAGTCGTTCGGCAGGCGGCGGGTGGCGGGGACGCCGGGCTGGTGCGCACCTTCGTGAGGGTGAACGGCGCGGTGCGCTTCGTGGAGGGCAGCGCGGAACCTGGTCCCCGGCATGGCGACCTGCCGGCGCCGGACTACACGTCGCTGCCCTTGAGCGATTACCTGCCGCTGACCGAGATGCTCAACCCCATGCAGGTCCTGTGGAGCAGCCAGCGCTGGACCAAGCTGATGGTGGCGCATGGCTGCTATTGGCGCCGCTGCGCCTTCTGCGACACCACGCTGGACTACATCCACCGCTTCGAGCAGCCGACTCCGGAACGTGTGCTCGACTGGATGGAGGACCTACGCCGGCAGACCGGTTGCCAGGCTTTCCACCTGGTTGACGAGGCCCTTCCTCCCGCGCTACTGCGCCGCCTCGGCGCCGAGATTCTCCGCCGCCGCCTGGTCGTTACCTGGTGGGGTAATATCCGCCTCGAAGCCGCCTTCGATGCCGACCTCGCACGCCAACTGGCCGAATCTGGGTGCATCGCGGTCACCGGCGGCCTGGAAGCCCTCGATGAGCGCCTGCTCGGACTGCTCAACAAGGGCATCACCATGGCGGAGGCCGTGCGGGCCTGCGCTGCCCTGACCGGCGCGGGGATCATGGTCCACGCCTACCTGATGTACGGCGTGCCAACCGAGACCGAACAGGAAACCGTCGACGCCCTCGAACGCCTGCGCCAGATGTTCGCGCTGGGGCTGATCCGCTCCGCCTTCTGGCACCGCTTCGCCGCCACCACGCATAGCGTCATCGGCGCCGAACCGCAGCGCTTCGGCATTCGCCTGGACCCCATACCGTCGACCTTCGCCCGCAATGAAATCGCCTTCGTCGATCCGCTCGGGGTGGACCACGATGCCCTCGGCGATGGCTTGCGCCGAGCCGTGTACAACTACATGCACGGTATGGGCCTAGACGAGGACGTGCGCAGCTGGTTCAGGGCCGCGGTGCCACGCTCCCGGGTGGCTCCTGACGCCATCGCGCGCATCCTGCGGGGCGAGACGCCGCAACCGGCACGCCCGGCGGCGGCGTTGCGGCCGCCACGGCCAGGGCGCCGACGGCCGCCACGGCCGCGCTCCGGGAGGTGAAGTGAACTCGCTAATCCCTGGCGTCGTGCTATTCTTTTCGACCTGTGCAATAACGATGGGCCGTGGTATTCAGCCCCAAGGGGGCGTTTCGGGAGCCCAGGGCAACGCCCTGGGTACCCGTCCACAGCGAAGATTGAGCCCTGAAGGGGCGGACCATGCGACCTCAGCGCGAACCGAGGGCAGATAGCTCGCCCCTACAGGGC
>CAIZKT010000934.1:0-3287 GCA_903933565.1 uncultured Victivallales bacterium
GGCAAGGCAACCGCGGTTCTCATTCCGATCCGGCCGGTACGCGCCGGATCGCCTGGAGGGCGGCCCTGCGTGGCCGCCGCGGGCGACTCCGGGCGGAATGGGAAGCGCCTGGGGTCCTACGAGGTTGCTGCAAGTCTCATCCAAGGGTTCAGGGTTCAGCCGAGCCCTTGGCCGGTGCCGGACCTGCCGGAATGAGACTTGCGGCCTGCGCCCTGGAAGTCTCATACAAGTCGAAGGTGTAGGCTTTGCTGTGGGCCGAGGAGCCGATGCCACCGAGAAACGCCGTCAGGCCTGCCTTTCCCCTAGTGCTTCTGCGGCCCGCTCAAGCGGGACGCACCTGGTTGATGGGCTGACCGGCCAGGAAGGCGCGCAGGTTGGCTACGGCGGCCGCCAACAGGCGTTCCCGGGCCTCGCGCGTGGCCCAGCCGAGGTGCGGGGTGATCAGGCAGTTTGGGGCTCCCAGAAGCGGGCAGTCCGCCGCGGGGGGCTCCCGGCTCAGTACGTCCAACCCGGCGCCGCCGAGGCGGCCGGCGTGCAGAGCCGCAGCCAGCGCGTTCTCGTCAACCAGGCCCCCGCGGCTGGTGTTGACCAGGAAGGCGGTCGGCTTCAGCAGGCGGAGTCGTTCGGCGTTGACCAGGCGCTCGGTTGCGGGCGTCAGGGGACAGTGCAGGCTTAGCACGTCAGCCTGACGGAATACCTCGTCAAGGGGCAGGACGCGGATCCAGGTCGGCAGGTCCGGGCGAGGGGTGCGGACGGCGGCGACCACGATCAGGCCAAAGGCGTGCGCCAACTCCGCCACCGCCATGCCGATGTGGCCAACTCCGACCAGGCCCATGGTCTTGCCCTCGAGTTCCGCCAGCGGCGTGTCCCAGAAGGCGAAGTCCGGCGAACGGCACCAGGCCCCGTCATGCACCAGGCGGCTATGTCGGCCGACCTGTTGGGTGTGTTCCAGCACGAGGGCGAACACCATCTGTGCCACCGAGCGGGTGCTGTAGGCCGGCACATTCGTGACCACGATGCCGCGCTCACTCGCAGCGTTCACGTCCACCACGTTGTAGCCGGTGGCCAGCAGACCGATGTAACGCAGTTCTGGCAACTGGGCGATCTCGGCGCGGCCGAGCCTGGTCTTGTTCGTCAGCAGGACCGGGGCTCCGGTCGCCCGGGTGAGCACCTGTGCGGCCGACGTGCGTTCATGCACCGTGCAGTCACCCAGAGCCTGCAGGGCGGCCCAACTCAGGTCGCCGGGGTTCAGGGCGTGGCCGTCGAGCACAATGATTCTCATACCGGAAATACCCTTGAAGCGTGCGGAGTCCACGGCGCGCTCAGAAGACGTAGCGGACTCCGGCAAGACGGGACAGCGCCTGACAGACCTGCTGCAGCGTCTCCCGGTCGGGGATGACGGCGTAGACGGTGTAGGTGAGGTAGCGGCCCTGCGCGGAACGGTTGCCCGGCACCGTCGCCGCGGCGATGCCGAACGAGCGCATGACCTCCCCAATCTGGTCAGGGATGTCCCCCGCGTCGGCTTGCGCCAAGACCTTGCCATGCCAGTCCAAGGGGAACTGCATCCCAGGTTCGGTGCCGGTATCGGTAGCCATATGAGCTTTTCGCCTTGCCCTCAGGGGAGCCGGTTGCGGTCGCCGAAGGGTGGGAACGACTGCCTGGTTTCCCACAGTTTGGCGTACTTGATGAAGATATAGAACATCGTGCTGACGGCCACGATCAGGCCGGGCAGGCCCTCTCGAAAACCACCCTTGAGGAGGTAGTCGCGCCCGAAGCGCGCCAGCGGGTTACCGAGCAGTTTCAGCAGCGAGAAGCGGGTGTTGCTGGCCAGCATGTCCTTGACGGCGGCGTCGGAGTAGCGCCCGATCGTGCCCAGCTGGTCGGCGATGTTCGCATAGGTGTAGTGATAGTAGAAACCGTCCAGACGCCCGGCGCGTCCCTGGAGGTGAAGGTTGGCGTGCAAACCGCCTTCCCAGCGCCCGCACGAACGCCGGTACAGGCGGATTTCGTGGTCCGGAACCCAGCCGCCATGCAGATGCCAGCGGCCGAGATAATAGGTGCGCCGTTCGGCGCTGTAGCCGACTACCCGTTCGGCCTCTGGACGCGCCGGGTTGGCCCGCAGCGCCTCCTGCATGGCCGTGGCCAGCGCCGGGGAGATCTCCTCGTCGGCGTCGACGAACAGCGCCCAGTCGTGCGTACACTTCTCGGAAGCGTACTGGTACTGGTCGCGGAACCCCGGCCAGGGGCGTTGCTCGAGGTTCTGGGTGTACTGGCGAGCGATCTCCAGCGTGCGGTCGGTGCTGAACGAGTCCACCACCACGATCTCGTCCACCCAGTGCAGGCTGCGCAGCGCCGTTTCGAGGGTCCGTTCGTTGTTGAACGTGATCAGGTAGGCGGAGACGCGGATGTGCTCGGCGCTGCTCAAGGCAGGCTCCTTCGCAGTGCGGTCGGCCGTTTACGGTCGGACGAAAGGATTCGCGCGCTTCTCAGTGCCGATCGTCGTCGGCGCCCCGTGACCTGGATAGACTCGAGTCTCGTCCGGCAACACGTAGAGAACGGAGCGCAGCGACCGCTCCAGGTCCTCCAGGCTGCCACCGGGTAGATCCGTACGGCCCACGCCGGCGCGGAACAGCGTGTCCCCGGAAAACAGTACCCCGGCGGACGGGAGGTGGAAACAGACGCTACCCGGCGTGTGGCCGGGACTGGGCAGCACGCGGAAGTCCAGGCCGCCGCAGTCGGGCAGGACATGGACCGGTTCGGGCAGGTTCGGCGCTGCCGGCATCCAGGGCGGCAAGGCGTTCGCCGGACTGAAGTAGAGATCCCGGTCGGCCCGGGCGATGAACACCGGTATGCCGTAGCGCTTGCCGATGTCCCCCACCGCCCGGATGTGGTCCACGTGGCCGTGTGTCAGCAGCACGGCCACCGGGGTGAAGCCCGCGGCCGTGACCGCGGCGACGAGGTCCGCCGCGTCGTCGCCGGGATCGATGACCACCCCGCGGCCGGTATCGGGGTCCCAGGCCAGGTGGCAGTTGACCTCGAGCAGTCCGACCGGAAGCACATGCACCTGTAACGCCATACCATCTCCATTCGCCTCGTCCCAAACGACCCGCATGGCAGTCCCGCGAGGCACCCGGCTACTATAGCGGCCAGACGGCAGTCTGCGGCCGCCGGGAGCAGAGCTTTAGGGCTGTTTTAATGCCTCAGTGAAGTTCGCCGTAGGCCGTGGCGGAACCCTTGTATGAGACTTGCAGCAACCTCGCAGGACACCAGGCGCTTCCCATTCCGCC
>CAIZKT010000935.1:0-2754 GCA_903933565.1 uncultured Victivallales bacterium
GCCGCGTGGCGATCCGGACATCCTTGACTTGGGAGACGCGGTGGTTGTAGCCCCGGACGGTCGGGGTGGCGCCGGGCGGCAGGTGATCGTGGCCGGTGTCGCCGACGACGATGGTGCGTTGCCAGCCGGTGGGCAGGTCGAGCGCCAGTTTGACGGTGCCGGTCGGGTTGAACGCGTCGGAGCGGGCGTACTGGATGAAGTTGTCGAGCAGACAGGTGCCTTCGGGCGTGCCGGCCAGCAGGTCGAGGCCGTGCGTGAGCAGGACGCGCCCGTTGCCACAGCGCGCGGTGCCGGCGTAGAGGAAATAATTGTCGCGGCCTTCGCCGACTACGAGCAATTCCTCCGGCCGCAGGCCAGCAAGCGGCAGGCGCTGGCCGAGTTTCAAGATCCGGAACGCCAGCGGCGAGAGGTAACCGTCGTGCGGAAAATCGCCAAACGCCGAGTGCGCGGCGAACGCGGTACCGACTTGCGTGCTCATCGACCACCAGCCGAGCGCGACGTTCGGTTTGCCGTCGGTGCCGTTGATCAGGAGGACGCGTTTGCCGGCCGCCAACGCGGGCTCGACGTCGGGGGCGCCGATCTGCGAGATGAGCAGCGTGGCCGCAGCGGCGTTGGTGGTCAGGCCGGTGTAGAGTTTGGCCAAGGCCGGCAGGAGTGCCGGTGTGACGGCGATGCCGGTAGCCTCGCGCGGGTTGCGTTTGGGGAAAATCCAGAAGTCCCAATCGTTTTTCACGTCTGTGCCAGCAAGCGACGCTTCCAACACGGCGCGGACGGGCTTGGCGACCTCGGGAATGGTCAGCGTCGTGGCCGCCAACGACCGGGTGCTGCCGGGTTCGACCCGGCCGCCGTCGGTTTCGCCGTGAGCGAGCGTCCGGTCGTCGGCGCGCAGCGTCCAGCGGAGCCGGGCGGGATCGAGCGGCCCCGGTTCGTAATGCGTGATCCAGAAATCCGCTTTTACGGTGTCGCCGGCGACGGCGATGCGCGTTTCCGGGTCAATTTTCAGCAGCAACGCGGTCGGGCCGTTGAACTGCCGGAACTTGGCCGGGGTCGCGCCGTTGGGTTTCGGCTCCCAGAACGCGTTGAACAATCCCTGCGCGCTGTAGGTCGCGCCTTGGGCGACGATGACATCGACGATCGTCCAGAAACTGTAGCCGTCGCAGGCCGGGTCGAGGCGCGCAGCTTCGAGGCCGCATTTCTGGTAGTGGCGTTGCAGCGCGTGCGCGGCGTCCTGGCAGGCATCGCCCCAACGCCGGTCCAGCCCCGCCGCGGCCAGCGCGGTGTCGCGCGTCGCCTGCGTGACCGGCGGCAACATCACGCCCGTGAACCGCGGTTCGAGGCGCGGGTCTTGTTTGACGCACAGGTTCAGGTACTCGTGCGCGACGAACGGGACATCGCACTTGACGCTACCCGGCGTCCAGACGTTGATGGGGCCGGTGCGGAAATCGGAATTCTCCGGCGTGTTGTGTCCGCCGTCCTGATGCAACGCGAGCCGGTCGGGGTCGAGCCGCTTGGCGAGCTTGTAGATTTCCTTGTCGAGCGGTTTGCCGAGCAGCCCTTCGTTGCCGGTGCAGTACGTCGTGAACGAAACGTACCGGCGATAATGCCGGTAGAGTTCCGCCAGGTCGCGCAACGGGTCGAACGTGAACGCCTCCGTCGGGTAATCGCCGTAGTACGGCAACTCCGGTTGCACCATGATGCCGACTTCGTCGGCCGCCTCGAAATATTCTGGCAACTCGCAGTGCGTGTGTAGGCGGACGTAGTTGAACCCGGCCGCGTGGGCGCGCTGGAGATGTTTCAGATGTTCCGCGCGCGATGCCGGCGAGGCGAGCGTCAGCGGATAGACAAAATCGTCGCCGAACCCGCGCAGGAAATACGGATGATTGTTCAGGAAGAACCGGTCGCAGCGGACTTCGATCTTGCGGACGCCGAACCGCTCGGCCCAACCGTGGACCGGCGTGTCACCGTCGCACAACGTCAGTTCCGCGTGGTACAGCACCGGTGATTCCGGTGACCACGGCCGGAACGGCGCCAGCCGCACGCGACAGACGACTTCGACGTTCGATTTCCCCGCCGCCAACGTCACTGGAAGGCTCGCCGCGCCTGCCGGCTGGCCGTCGGCGGTCTTGATCGCGACACGCAACACTGGTTGTGCGAGCGCCCCGGCAATCGTCGCGTGCACTGCGGCGGTTTGCTGGTCGAACTCGCTGCGCACCCACGCGTCGTCGATGCGCGATGCTGGCGTCGCCTCGAGTTCCACGTCACGGTACAACCCGCCGAAGCGGTGCGTCGCACTAAACAACCCCTTCCGGCTCGGCACGACGTTGTTGACCGCCGCAACCACGACCGCCTGTGTCCCCGCGTGGACGAGATCGGTAATGTCGTACTTGTACGTGCCGCAATAATTGTCCACCCAGGCGACCGTCTGCCCGTTGACCCAGAACCAACCTTGCGACCGCACGCCACCGATCTTGAGCCAGATTTTTTTGCCGCGCCATGCCGCCGGGATTGCGACTGATTTCCGGTACCACGCCTCGCCCTCGTACACGTGGCGCAACGGCTTCGCGCCATGGTCCCACTTGCAATCCCACGAGTTGCCCATGCCCGGCTGCCCGACGCCCTGCGCCTCCCAGCAGCCCGGCACCTGAATCGTCCGCGCCTCCGGCCACGACTTCGCATAAAACCCGCGCCAGACAGAATGCCGCAACGGCGCCACGCCCTGCGTCACAAACTCCCACTCCCCGCGCAACGAAATCA
>CAIZKT010000936.1:0-2215 GCA_903933565.1 uncultured Victivallales bacterium
ATGCCGGGCAGAAGTGGTAACCGGTCACTGGATGGGGGGGCCTGCTGGTTTGGGTCCGGGGGCGCTCTGCGGTTCTACCGCGCGGGGCATCGATTTCGCCGGTGACGAATTTCATGAGAAATGTGCGGAGCCCTCTTGACTTTTCCAAAGAGTATGTATATGATATCGTATATATAACGGCCCACTCCGGGCCGGGGGGTCAGTACCGTGAAAGACCTGGCAGCACAGATCGCTGAACACCTGCCCGCTGCACGTGGCACCGTCGCGGAGGTGCGCAAGCCCTGCACCCGCAAGGGTTGTGCGAAGTGCGCCGCGGGCGAGCGCCACCCTTCCTTCATCTACGTGTACTCCGACGCCGAGGGGCGGCGGCGCTGCCTGCACGTGCCGCGGGACCTGGTGCCGGAACTGCGGCAGCAACTGGAGAACGGCCGCACCATCGACCGGCTGCTGTTCGAGGCCGGAGCGCAGTTCGTGCGCAGCCGCGGCGGCCAGCGCTGATGGCTCTGCGGGACCTGCGCATGTGCAACGGCTGCGTGGAGAAGATGCGGCAGATCGACCGGCTGAAGCGCGAGCGTGTTCAGCTCAAGGCCCAGGTGGCGCGCCTGAAAGCGAAGCTGGGCCAGCAGGACCGCCATATCCACGAGAAGCCCTTCGGTTCCTCGACCTCGTCGTCGAAGGAACCGTTCAAGGCCCGTGCCAGCGCCGAGAACCAGGCCCGCAAAGGCGGCGCGAAGAAGGGGCACAAAGGATACGGCCGCCGTGCCACCACGCAGATGCGCACCCTCCCCGATCTGCTGCTCCCGGCCCCCTGTCGCTGCCCCGACTGCGGAGGAGCGCTCCAGAAGCCATCCCGGCGCAGGCGGCGCACCGTGTCCTGGGAGCCCGCGGTTCCCGCCATACGCACCACGGTCAGCGAGGACTGCTGGTGTCCGCACTGCCGCCGGACCGTCCGGCCACCCAACCCGCTGGCACTGCCCGGCATGATGCTGGAGAACAGCGCACTGGCCACCGTGGCCTGTCTGCATTACGTCCAAGGCTTGACTCTGGGCCACATCGTGCGCATTACCGGCCTGAACAAGAGCACGCTGATCGCCGCGATGCATCGGCTCGCCAGTGTACTCACGCCGGCTCTGAACGGACTGACCGAGCAGATCAGGGCCGCCGCCGTAATCTTCGGCGACGAGACCACCTGGCGCAACGACGGGGTCAGCGGCTATGCCTGGATGCTGCGATCCCTCGACACCGTCGTCTACGCTTTCCGTGGTACCCGCGCCGGCAGTGTGCCGCAGGAGCTCCTGGGCTCCCTGAGACTCCTGGGTGTGCTGGTCACCGACCGCTACAGCGGCTACAACGGCCTGCCCATCGACCGGCAGTACTGCTATGCACATCTGCGGCGCGACCTGGAGGATCTGCTGAAGGACTTTCCCGAGCATCCGGAGGTCAGCGCCTTCGTCGATGAGCTCAAACCTCTGCTGTGCGCCGCCATGTCTCTACGCCGCAGGGAGCGGCGGTTGCCGCAGTACCGGCGCAAGGCGAGGCGTCTCAGGGACAGGATACTGGAGATCGTCCAGCGCAGCGCCAGGCATCCGGGCGTACAGAGCTTCCAGGGCATCTTCCGCGAGAATGCCGAGCGGCTCTACCAGTGGGTCGAGGACCCCATGGTGCCCGCCGAGAACAACACCGCCGAACGCGGCCTGCGCCCCACCGTGATCGCCCGCAAACTCAGCTTCGGATCCCAGTCCCAGGCCGGCGCCCACACCCGCGAGGTCATCATGACTGTGCTCGGCACACTCCACATGCGCACCCACGATCCATGGACCGTCCTGCGCCACGCCCTGGACACCCTCGCGCTCCAGCCCCATCGCGCACCCGACATCGGCACCATCCTCTTCGACGAGCCCGCGCCCATGGCCGGCTGACCGCCGGGTTGCTCCGCTCGCGACCCAACCCGTTGGCATACGCCGCCGACGGCGACAACGGTCAACCGGCTCCCCTATCCCCCATTCAGTGACCGGTTACTCTTGAAACCTGGCGGAGCACCGGATCCTGCTCAGGTTGACCTGGACGCATGTTGGGCAGTACACGTCCCGGCCGAATCCAGCGCTACTTGCTCGCAGCCTCGAAGATCAGCGACTCGTTCCCGCCCTTGTCGTAGAGCGTCAGCTTGCCGTTGAGATCGGAAGAGCACACGTCTGAACTCCAGTCACAGCGATAG
>CAIZKT010000937.1:0-3565 GCA_903933565.1 uncultured Victivallales bacterium
CCATCGTGGCGCCGCCCATCGTGGCGCCGGAGACGTTCCGTGAGCAGACTATCTACATTCCCTATGAGGATCTCCGCAAGACCTTTGAGAAGTCAGGCCGCGGGGTCTTTCTGCCCTACGAGGAGTTCCAGAAGCTCTGGCAGGCGGCCCGCGCCGCAGCGGCCCGGCCGGCGGACGCCAAACCGCCCGTAGACAACCTGGTCAGCGAGGTCGCGGGCGAGGCCACGGTCGCCAGGGACGTCATCCAGGTCAAGGCGAGAGTTCGCATCGAGCTGCTCAAGCAGGGCTGGAACCGGGTGCCGCTCCGCCTGGGCGATGTCGCCATCTCCAAGGCCGTGATCGGGGCCGCTCCCGCCCGCCTGATTCCGGCCGAGGGTGGGTACGCCCTGATCGTGGAGAACCCGTCCGGGACCCCGCAGGTCATCGAACTGGATCTGGAGTTCGCCCGGGCCTTCACCAAGTCGCCCGGCCGCAACCGGGTCAGCTTCGAGGCACCCATCACTCCCGTCAGCCGCTGGGATATCCGCATCCCCGAACCGGGGGTGAAGGTCGACGTACACCCGCTGCTGGCCGCCAGCGAAGTTCCCGCGGCCAAGGATGCGGTTGAGACGCACGTGCAGGCCTTCGTCGGCGCCACGCCCTCGGTGGAGATCGAGTGGACGCCAAAGACCGAAGGCGCCAAAGGGTTGACGGCTCTGGCCAGCGTGCAGGCTGAAACGCGAATGACCATCGACGAGGGCGTCACTCGCACCCGGATCGAACTCGAGTATGCCGTCAGCCGCGCCGAGTTGCCGCAACTGCGCGTCGAGGTGTCGGCGGAGCAGAAGATAGTCAACGTCTTCGATCCCAATGTGCGCGAGTGGTCCGTGGCGGTCGAAGAGGGCGCGCAGCGCATTACGGCGCAGCTCTTCGAGCCGGCGCGCGAGAAACAGCTCCTGGTGATCGAGCTGGAGCGCTTCACGACCGAGGCGGGGATCGCGGCGCCCCTCGTCAAAGCGCTCGATGTCGGCCGCCAGCAGGGCGTGGTCGTGATCCGCCTCGCCGCGGGTCTGCGGGCCGAAGCGCTGCGGCGCGAGAGCCTGCTGCAACTCGACGCGGCGGAGCTGCCGACCCGTCTGGCCAGCGAGAAGTGGGACTTCGCCTATCGCTACGCCGCCCTGCCGTTCGCCCTGACGCTGCGGGTCGAGAAAATCCAACCGCGTCTGCTGGTCGATACCCTCGTGGAAGCCCATGTCCAACCCGAGCAACTCGTCGTCGACGTGCGCAGCGTGTTCGACGTGCAGCGTGCTGGCGTCTTCCAGTTTGTCTTCCTGGCGCCGCCCGAGTGGGAAGTCCGCAACCTGCGCGGCGAGACGGTGGAGAATGCCACCGCGGCTGAGATCGACGGCCAGCACCGCCTCGAGGGTCAGCCCGGAAAACTGGTGGTGAACCTCTCTCGTCAGGCCAGCGGCCGGGTGGCGGTGGCGCTGCAGCTCTATCGTCGGCTGGCCGAACCCGACCTGCTCACGCCCAGCGGCAAGGCCGCCGCGATCCCGCTGCCCATTCCCCGCGCCGACCCGGAGAGCATCTTTCGTGAAACCGGCCGACTGGTCGTCCATGGGGCCGATAGCCTGCGCTTCAACCCACGTGAGCTAAAGGGCTTGCGGACCATCTCTCCGACTGAGGCGGGGCAGGGGTTTCCGGCCCTGCCGACGCCTGCCGGCGAGCGGCCCGTCATGGCCTTCGCCTTCGGCGCCGAGCCGGCCTCGTTGACGGTTGAAGCCGAGCGTCGCAAGCCACATATCACGGTGCGACAGCTCCTGGCCGTGCGCCTCGAGCCGGGGGTGGCCCGCTTCGAGGCGTCTTTCTTCTGCGAGGTGCTCTACAGTGGCATCAAGAGCCTGCGGCTCGATCTACCCAAGGCCCTGGCCGAGCAGATGCGGGTCACCGGCGTCGGCCTGCGGCACGAGGTCATCACTGACGCGGCGGAGCTGGCCGACCTGGCGCCCGATGCGGTCGCCTGGCGACTTAGCGGCGAAACGGAGTTCCTCGGCGCGTTCGTCATCCCGCTGGTCTGGGAGCAGAAGCTGGAGAAGCTCGATGTCGGGCGCAGCGTCGACCTTGTCATTCCTCACCTGACCCCCCGCGGCGTGGACCGCGCCTGGGGCCAGATCCTCCTGGCCAAGGCGGAGTCCATCGATGTCATCCCCGCCGAGACGCGCCGCGGCTTGCGCGCCATCGACCCACAGCACGATCTGATGCCGGGGGCGGCCGGGCGGGAGGCGGCCCGTGCCCTCGAATTCCTCCACGACGACTGATCGTTGACGGTCCGCGCCACGCGCTACGAAGCCAAGGACGTCAAGGCGACCAGCATCGAGCGGGCGCTGCTGACGGCCGTCGTGACTCGTGGCGACGTCACCAGCGTCCAGGCCGTGTACCGCATGCGCAGCGCCCGGCAGCGGCTTACCGTGAAACTCCCCGGCGAGATCGAGTTCGATACCCAACCCCTCCATCTCAACGGTCGCCCGGTGCCGCTTGAGCAGGGGGTCGGCAGCGAGTTCTTCATCCCCCTTACCGCCGCGGTGCAGAACACGCCCTTTCTGGT
Source organism: uncultured Victivallales bacterium (assembly GCA_903933565.1). GTDB lineage: Bacteria > Verrucomicrobiota > Lentisphaeria > Oligosphaerales > JAFGRS01 > CAILUI01. Next base: position 2,585 of record CAIZKT010000937.1, read on the forward strand.
GGAGTTGCGCTACACCGTACGGGGGCAGGGGCTGCGTTTCGAGGGCCCGAGCTTCCCGCAGGAGCCTGCCACCCAGCGCGTCTACCTGTCGGTCTTTCTGCCCCAGGAACTCACTTACCTCGGGGCGCACGGCGCTTGGAACGACGAATTTGTCTGGGTCATCCGCGGCTTCTCTTCGTGGCCGCGCAGCAGCCGTAGCCGGGAGGCGTTGTATCAGTGGGTGAGCGAGGGTCTGGAGACCGGCCGCGACAGCCTGGCCAGCTTTGCCACCGATGGCCAACACCTGCTGTTCTCGACCCTGCGCCCGCTGCCGGACGCCGCCGGGGCCTTGCGGATCAGGGCCGTCCGTGATCTCTGGGCCCAGATGCTGGTCATCGGCGTCGGCGTAGTCATCGGGCTGGTGCTGCTGCCAGCGAGCTTGCCTCGGCGAGCCCTGGCTATCGGCCTGGTGGCGGTGCTCATGTTGCTGCTGGCCGTCTTCCTCCCCAGCCTGGCCCGGGCACTGGTGACCAACGCCGCCCTGGCGGGCGCCATGATCGTGCTGATCCTCTGGAGCCTGTGGTACATCGTGGTGACCCGTCCGCGGGACCGCCGCGCCCAGCCCTGCCGCCTGGCCGACGGCCCGCCCAGCCCGGCGGTGGCCGCACCACCGCTGCCGCCCCCGGTCCCGTCCGGACCCGAAGCCGGCAAAGACCAAGGCTGAAGGAGGACGGTACCATGCATACTCAGATCCTCTCGCACAGGAATCGGGCGGGCCTCGGCCGCGGGTGTGTGCAGTGCTTGCGGGTGCCCTCACCCGCAGGCCTCTGCCGCCCGCGCCTGCGGCCAGGCGCCTCTCCAGAAAACAGTGGAGATGCGGCAGGCCTCTGCCGTCCGCGCCTGCGGCCAGGCGCCTCTCCAGAAAACAGTGGAGATGCGGCAGGCCTCTGCCGCCCGCGCCTGCGGCCAGGCGCCTCTCCAGAAAACAGTGGAGATGCGGCA
>CAIZKT010000938.1:0-5732 GCA_903933565.1 uncultured Victivallales bacterium
AGCACCGCCTGCAGGGTGGTGATCGGCATGGTCAGCAGCAACTCGAAGGTCCCCACCCGCCGCTCTTCGGACCACAGCCGCATGCCCACTGCCGGCACCAGGAACATGTACAGCCAGGGGTGCCAGAGGAAGAAGGCCACCAGCGAGGCTTCGTTACGTGGGAAGAAGCCGCCGAGCATAAAGGTAAACGAGGCGCTCAGCAGCAGGAAGAAGCAGGTGAAGACGTAAGCGACCGGGGAGACAAAGTACCCGGACAGTTCACGCTTGGCGACAACCCATGTATTTCGCAATCCCGTCATGACTGGCCCTCCTGCACCGTATCGGGAATGGTGATCTCACGGAAGACCTCGTCGAGACGGCCTTCATCCGTATGCAGCTCGTCGATCTCCCACCCCTTGCCCGCCAGTGCTTTCCTGACCCGACCGGCCAGACTCGCATCCCGGCCCGACGCCGTGAGGCGTACGGTCACCGTGCCGCCCTGATCACAGACCACCTCCGGCCGGCCGGCCCCATCGAGCCCCGTCAACGCCTGGAGCAGGTCCGCCGCAGACACTGCCAGGACCCGGCAGATCACCGCACCCGAGGAGGAGCCACGCGCCCGTAACTCCCGCGGCGTCCCGTTGAACACCAGCTTGCCGCGATCAATGATGATCACGCGCGAGCAGATCGCATCGACTTCCTCGAGGATGTGGGTGGAGACGATGATCGCCTTGGTCTTACCCATCTCTTTGATGAGCTGACGGACCTCGTGCTTCTGATTCGGGTCCAGACCGTCGGTCGGCTCATCCAGCACCAGCACCGGCGGATCATGCAGGATGGCCTGGGCAAAACAGGTACGGTGTTTGTAGCCCTTGGAAAGGGTTTCGATACTCTGGTAGCGGACCCGTTCCAGGAAACAGGTACGGATGGCGCGGGTCACGGCTTCGGTGGCCGCACGGCCCCGGTAGCCGCGGATTTCGGCCGCAAAACGCAGGAAGCTTTCCACCGTCATCTCGGGATACGCCGGCGCGTTCTCCGGCAGGTAACCGACCAGAGACTTGGCGGCAATCGGCGCGGTCTCGATGTCATGCCCACCGATGCTCACCTTCCCGCCGGAGAGCGGCAGAAAGCCGGTGATCATGCGCATGCTGGTCGACTTGCCCGCCCCGTTCGGCCCGAGGAAACCGAGAACGTCGCCCCGTTCGACGCTGAACGAGACGTCGTCAACGGCAAGTATCGGGCCGAACCATTTGGAGATGTGTTGAGCCTCAATCATTGCCTTCCATCGTGCCTCCATGCTGACCGCTTCGTCTCGCCACGGCGCCAGCGCCACCGCCAGACTAGCCTGCACTATTCAAAAAAAACGCTCCATCAGACCGTCGAACCGCGGGTGAGTGCAGGCGCCTGATGTAGCCACCCGATGGGCAGCGGGCTACCTGCATGTCCGCTGCTTGCCACCTACAACGCCCGTAAACTGGCCCGTATTGGAGCGCTTACGAAAAAAACGCTACCTGTGCAATGTGGGCACCCGTCTGGAACGCTGAAGGCGCGCTGCGATACCAGCACAGGGCAACGCCCTGGGAATAGGAGGGTTATGGGCTTGCGCCCTGGTGGGTCGAGCTATCTGCCCTGCGTTCGCGCCGAGGTCGGAAGGACCGCCCATTCAGGGCTCAATCCGACGCTGACGGCGCTTTCTTAAACAGCCCACACCAAGCTGCGGCACCATCACGAGGTTTGCAGCAGCCATCCGCCGCTCCATAGTGGGAGACGCGCCCTTTTTGGAGTGCGGTGGCAAGGCCGCGAAAGCGACCGCGACACCGCTTTGGCGGGGCGCAGAGATGAAAGCGGCGTCGGCGGCCTGCTATGCAGCCCTCTGCCGCGCGCAGTCCAAAGTGGGAGACGCGCCCTTTTTGGAGTGCGGTGGCAAGGCCGCGGAAGCGACCGCGACACCGCTTTGGCTGGGTGGCGAGGCTGACGAGAAGGGGAAAGACGCATGGACCCGCAACAGATCGAGGTCAGATGCCCCGGCTGTGGGGCGCGCTACTGGGTCGAACCGGCGCAACTGGGCGCCTCGGCCGAGTGCGGCCACTGCTCCCTCGAGTTTACCGTGCGGAGCGACGAGGAGACGCCCACCCTGCCGAGGCAGGTCACGGTGGCTTTCGAGGGCGCGGTGCAGCGCTCGAACCAGACCATCACCGGCTACATGCGCGAGCACGGCGTCAGCGGCGGCGTCAGTCTCGAAGCGTCAGATGGCAGCGACGCGGCCAGGGAGGTGCTCGAAGCCGACAGCGGCCGCAAGTACGCCGTCGGCAAGGTGGTGGCGCAGGGCGGCATGGGCGCCATCCTCAACTGCCGCGACCTCAACGTGCGCCGTAACGTGGCGATGAAGGTCATGCTCAACCCCGAGCAGGTGGAGCAGCCGCAGATTCTGCGCTTCATCGAGGAGGCGCAAGTCACCGGCCAGCTTGAGCATCCCGGCGTGGTACCGGTCTACGAGCTCGGGGTCGACGCGGGCAGCAACGTCTTCTACACCATGAAGTTCATCCGCGGCCGCACCCTGAAAGAGGTCATCAAGGGCCTCGCCGACCGCGATGCCGCCACCCTGACCGCCTTCCCGCTCAACCGCCTGCTGAGCCTCTTCCAGCGCGTCTGCGAGGCCGTGGCCTATGCCCACCACAAGCACGTCATCCACCGCGACCTGAAGCCCGAGAACATCATGCTCGGCGACTTCGGCGAGGTCTACGTCATGGATTGGGGCCTGGCGAAGGTGCTGGGCGGGGGCGAGGCCGCGCCGTCGGACGGGGCGGACACCTCTGCCATCCAGCACGCCCGCAGCAACCTCGCTGACTCTGCCATCAAGACGCTCGATGGCGCGGTCATGGGGACGCCGTACTACATGGCCCCTGAGCAGGCTCGCGGCGAGGTCTCCGAGCTCGATGGGCGCGCCGATGTCTACGCCCTCGGCGGCATCCTGTACGAACTGCTGTCGTTGCGGCGGGCCGTGGATGGCAAGAATGGCATGGCGATCGTCATGAAGGTCGCCGCGGGCGAGATCACGCCGCTGCCCACGACAGCGGATCCCGCCGCCCGGCCGCAGTGCCCCGGCGGGCAGATCCCGGCCGCGCTTGCCGCGGTGGCCATGAAGGCGCTGGCGCTCAAGCCCGAGGAGCGCTACCAGACGGTCAAGGATTTACAGGCCGACATCGAGGCCTACCAGGCTGGCTTTGCGACGTCCGCAGAAAACGCCGGGCTCGGGCGCCTGCTGCTGCTCTTCGTCAAACGCCACCGCACGGCGGCGCTCGCCGCTGCCGCGGTCGTGCTGGCCCTGACTGTCGGCATGACCGTGGCCCTGGTCCAATGGCGCAAAGCCAGGCTGGCCGAGACCGTGGCGGAGGCCGCCCGCGGCGAGGCAGAGAAGGCCCGCAACCGGGCGGTCGCCGCCGAGGCAAAGACGCAGCAGGCCTATGTGACGCTGGAGCAGGAGAACTACTACACCTCGATCACCGCCGCCGATGGCATGATCGCCGGCCTGGCCTTCGACCGCGCCGAGGCCCTGCTCTGGAAGACGCCGCCAGCGTTGCGCGGCTGGGAATGGGGCCACCTCCTGCGCCGCTGCCAGACCGACCTGCTCACCCTGCGCGGCCACACCGACCGGGTCAACGGTGTGGTGTTCTCACCGGATGGAAAGCGGATGTACTCGGCCAGTAACGATGGCACGGTGCGGGTTTGGGAGGTGCAGTCGGGAAAGGAGGTGGCGGTGTTTCGCCAGGACGTCATTCGCAGTTACCAGTCGATAGCTCTGTCCCCGGACGGACGCTGCCTCGCCACGGGCGATATGCACTCCATCGCCACCCTCTGGAATGCCCCGACCGGCGCCGTCGTCCGCGAGTTCATGGGGCACAAGGGCTGGGTTGTATCGGTCGCGTTCTCGCCGGATGGCCGACGGCTCGCCACCGCGGGCCAGACTGACAAGCTGGTCAAGGTGTGGGACGTTGAGACGGGTAAGGAAATACGGACCTTGGCCGGGCATGAGAGCCATGTCGTTGCAGCCTGCTTCTCACCGGATGGCCGGCTGATCGCCTCTGGCAGTCGTGACTCCACCGCCCGCATCTGGGAGGTCGAAACCGGGCGCCAGGTGCGGGTGCTGCAGCGTCAAGCGCAGACTCTCCGTGAAAAAGTCGATACGGTCGCGTTCTCGCCGGACGGGCAGCGTCTCGCCGCAGGAGGCGTCGATGGCTTTGTCACCCTCTACGACCCGGCTACGGGAGCCGAGGCTGCGGCCTTCGCCGTGCCCGGGGCTACCATATCGAACCTGATCGCGCAGGTTGTCTTCTCGCCAGATGGGCAGCGCCTGGCCACGGCGAGCTTGGACCGGACGGCGCGCATTTGGGATGTCCAATCCGGCAAGGAAATTGCTTGTCTCTCCGGCCATGGCGCGGCCGTGACTGCTGTCGCGTTCTCGCCGGACGGCCGCTGCCTGGCCACGGCTAGCGTGGATGGCACCGTCAAGCTCTGGCCAAGCGCAGGCACCGTTCCGCCAGTGCGGGCACTGCCGAACACGGGCGCCGTGAACTTCGCCGCGCTCTCGCCCGACGGCCGCCGTCTGGCGACGGCAGGCATTGTACCCAAGGTCCTGGACGCTGAGACGGGGCAGATGCTCACTGAGCTGAAGGGCCACACGGAAGGCACGTTCAAGGTCGTCTTCTCGTCTGACGGCAAACGGCTTGTCTCCTCCAGCCTCGACAAGACCGCACGTGTCTGGGATGCCACAACCGGCAGCGAACTCCTGCTGCTACAACACGGCAGCTGGGTGGCCACCTTGGCCTTCTCGCCCGACGGTCGCCACGTTGCCACCGCGGGCGACGACCTCCAGGGAGTGCATGTTTGGGACAGTGAGACGGGGAAGGAGACCAAGCGGCTCGAAGGTGGGTATTTCCTTGTTGCCTTCAGTCCTGACAGCCGTCTCGTGCTGGGGGGCGATGGCCTCGGCCTGACCCACGCCTGGGAAGTCGAGACCGGCCGCGAGGTGCTCACGTTGCCCGGGCATACCGCACACGTTGTGGCGCTGGCGTTCTCCAAGGACGGCACCCGGCTGGCCACCGGAAGTTTTGACAAGACCGTCAGGATCTGGGAAATGCCGGGGGGGCGCGAACTGCTGACGCTCCGGGGCCACGGCGACAACCTCCGGGCCGTGGCCTTCTCGCCGGACGGCCGACGGCTACTAACTGCCAGTGACGACTGGACCGTGCGGCTCTGGGACGCGGCTTCCGGCCGCGAGGTCCTGACTCTCAAGGAGCACAAGTACCGAGTCGTGTCGGCGGAGTTCTTCCCGGATGGCAGGCGCATCATGAGCGCATCGCAGGACGGCGACATCCGCACTTGGCAGGCGCTGGACTGGACCCTGAACCGCGAGCAGATCGAGCAGCAGAAGCTCGAGCGCTACCAGCGCTGGCTGGCGGAGAAGTAGGCCGCGGCCGACGGACGCCTGGAGGGCGCTCCTGTGCAAGCGCCGCGGCGGCCACGCCGGGGCTTCCGCCGTCTCTGGGGTCTTGCAGACGGCAGATACCGCGAACCCGCCCACAACGGGCTGGGCATCGCGGGCTCCAGGGAGGCAAGCGGGGCCAGGGCAGACGCCTGCCCTGATCTGGCGGGGTCTCTTTCTTGATACCGCCCGGTTTGCTGCGCGGGCGCAAGTCAGCTTATGGTGCGCGCACCATAAGCTGACTTATGCTGCGGGGGATGTTATGTGGCGA
>CAIZKT010000939.1:0-10176 GCA_903933565.1 uncultured Victivallales bacterium
CACCCAGCCCTGGAGCCGACGGTCCCCGCCGTATCCCTATCCCGAGACGGCGGAAGTCCTGCCCGCCGGCATGACGGACCGCCGACCTCCACGCCCTGCGGGCGGAAGAGACGGTCAGGGACGGCCTAGGGCTGGCCGAGGACGGGCACGGCGCCAGCCGGCGCTGGCGTGGCGGACTTCGCGGACTCAGGCTTGGCCGGGGACGGGAGCGCCGCCGCATCTGCGGAGATACCCTCGATCCGCGGCCCCAGGCAGGCGCGAAAGCCCAGGTAACTCAACCTGCCGCCCAGCCCCCACCCGCCCCGGGCGGCGGACCGCACGTCCGCGGCGTCGTAGAACCAGCCGCCGCCGCGGATAACGCGGCCAGGACCCAGATCGACCGGCAAGTTCACCGGGTCAGTCCCGGGACTCTTCGCGTAATCGCCGAACCAGTCCAGACACCACTCAGCCACATTGCCGCTCAGGTCATACAGCCCCAGTTCGTTCGGCTTCTTCAGGCCCACCGGGTGCGCCTCGCCGCCACTGTTGTCCTGGTACCAGGCCACTTCATCCAGGGTGTTCGAGCCGCTGTAGGTGTAACCCTGCCCAGAGCCCGCCGACGTGGCCCGGCTCTGCGCTCCGCCCTGGGCCGCGTACTCCCACTCTGCCTCCGTCGGCAGGCGGTACTCGTAGCCCGCCGGCAGTCGGCCGGCGGCACGCTCGCGCTCCGTGAGCTTCACACAGAATGCCACCGTGCCCTCCCACGGCACCATCTCGACCGGGTTGCGGGCGCCCTTGAACTGGCTCGGGGACTGTCCCGTCAGGGCTTCGTACTCCGCCTGGATCACCTCATACTTCCCTATCCAGAAAGGCTTGGTGATCGTCACCCGGTGCACCGGCCTCTCGTGGGGCTTCCCGGCGTTCGAGCCCATCTGGAAGCTCCCGGGGGCCACCCAGACCAGCTCCAGGCCCAGATCCGGCACGGTCCAGGGCTGACCGAGGGCGGGCCGGGCGCCAGCGGCCGCTGGCGTGGCGGACTTCGCGGGCGCAGGCTTGGCCGGGGCCGCAACCGGCGCCGTACTTGCGGACAGGCCGTCGATCACCGGCGCCAGGCAGACCCGGAGGCCGAGGTAGGGGAGCGCGGACACCGGTTCGTACCCGAGCCGTTGGGAGGAAAAGAGGTACCATTGGCTGTTGTGCCAACTCCCGCTGCGCAATACGCGAACGGGGCCCGTCTGCGTGTTCACGGGATCGACGTTCGGAGAGCGGCCGTAGTAGTTCTCATCATATCGATCCAGGCACCACTCCCACACATTCCCGCTCATGTCGTACAGCCCCAGTTCGTTCGGCTTCTTCAGACCCACCGGGTGCGTTCGGCAATGGTTGCCGGATTGGCGGCTCGTCCGCTTGCTCTCCTCCGCCTCTGAGTCGTCCAGCGGCTTGTCCCCCGAGTTGCCGTAGTACCATCCCACCTCGTCCACGTTGTTCGAGCCACTGCAAGTGAAGTTCTGCACTGCGCCTGCCGAAGTGGCCTGGCTCTTTGGCCCACCCCGAGCCGCGTACTCCCACTCCGCCTCGGTCGGCAGGCGGTACTCGTAACCCTCTGGCAGACGCCCTGCCTTCTGCTCCCGCTCCGTCAGCTTCGCGCAGAATGCCACCGCGTCATCCCAGGACACGCACTCGACCGGATTTTGCGCGCCCTTGAACGTGCTCGGATTCTCGCCGATCAGGGCTTCGTACTCCGCCTGGGTCACCTCGTACTTCCCCAACCAGTAGCCGCGCGAGATCCGCACCGCATGCACCGGCTGCACGTAGAGCGCCCCGTCGCTCGCCCCCATCTGGAAGCTGCCCGCCGCCACCCAGACCAGCTCCAGGCCCAGATCCGGCACGGTCCAGGGCTGGCCGAGGGTGGGCCGGGCGCCGGCGGCGGCTTGCGACGGCGGTGACGCGAGGGCCGCAGGAGTTGCGGCCGTCTGGCCGGGTACCGACGCCCCCGGCCTACTTGGGGCGACGGCGACGCTCGCAGTACCGGGGATGGACCGGCCCCGACGCGCGGCCACCAACACCCCGACCAAAACCAGCACCACAACCACCGCGACCGTCAGGCCGAGACTAAGCCCGTTGGGGCGTTTCTGGGGCACCGGCGCGGCACGCGGCGGCGCGGCGCGTACCGGCGGAGCCCGCGGCGGGGAAGGCGGAGCCCGCGGTGCCTGCCGCCCTGAGTCGGCCTTGCTGACGACCGCGGGGACGGCGGCAGGCCCGGGCGCAACCGGGGATGAAGAGGGACCGCCCGCAGGCGGGAGCACGAACCCGGAGGGACCGGCCGCAGGCGGGACTACGGCCGGCGCGGCGGCAGGTGAGGCGCCTTGCCGCACCCGGTCGATGTCTGCGATCAGGGCGCGCCAGTCGGCGTAACGCGCAGAGGGCTGCTTGGCCATCATGGTTTCGATCAGGCGACTGCACCCTTCCGTCACCTGCGGATTGCGCGAACGCGGTGGGGGCAGGGGCGCGTGGACGTGCTGGTTGAGCATGCTCAGGGCGCTGTTACCGGAGAAGGGCGTGGAGCCGGTGACGAGATGATACAAGGTGGCCCCGAGCGCGTAGACATCGGTCGGCACCCCCAGGTCGGCGAGGCCCTGAGCCTGTTCCGGGCTCATGTACTGCGGCGTCCCGATGACGGCGCCCGAGAGGGTCAGGCCGCTCTCGTCCCCGAGACTCTTGGCCAGGCCCAGGTCCATGAGAAAGACCCGGCCGCGGCGGTCGACCATGATATTGGCCGGCTTGAGGTCGCGGTGCAGGAGCTGGAACTCGTCCCAGGCGTAGGCCAGGGCGTCGGCCATGGCCCGGATGATGCCAAGCGCCTCGGCTTCGGGCAGAAGCTTGTCCCGCTTCAGACGATGATCCAGGGACTCGCCCTCGACGTAGGCCATGGCGAGATAGAAATGGCCATTGTCCTCGCCGGCCTCGAAGACGGTGACGATGTTGGCGTGGTCCAGCTTGGCGGCCAGATGGCCCTCGTGCATGAAGCGCTGCACCGCTTCGGGGTTCGACGCAAAGCCCGGCGGAAGGATCTTGACCGCGACCTGCCGCCTCACCGAGAGCTGCTGGGCCAGATAGACCTCGCCCATACCGCCCTGCCCCAGGCGGCGTTCGAGGCGGAACCCGGCCAGGGTGGTCCCCGCGTCGACGCGGCCATCAGGGATAGCCACCGCCTTACCGCACTGCGGGCAGTCGGCCTGACTACCGCTCAGCGAGGCATCGGCTTCAAGCTTGCCCTTGCAGGACGGACAGTGGAACGAGAACAGCATGCCCGAACCCCTTGCGGTCGTTCGCTTGTGACCGGCGAGACGGTCCTGTCGGCCTGCCCCAGAACCGCTGCGGGACGCACCATAGCTTTTACCATAGCCGCGCCCCTTACCCTGTCTACTGTGCCGAAGCACAGCACCTGCGCCAACTGGAGCCAGAGGCCCACCGGTCTCGTCAGGCCAGGCTCAGGGAGTCAGACTGGCGTTGAGGCTGCCGGTGCGATAGCCATCGAGATCGAGGGCGACATAGCGGTAGCCGAGACGGTGCAAGCTGGCCGACACCGCGGCGCGAAAGGCGGGGTCATCAAAGCGAGCCATCTCGGCGGGCGCGGTCTCGAGGCGGGCGAGTTCACCGTGGTGCCGGACGCGGACCTGGCGCAGGCCGCGCCCACGCAGGTCGGCTTCGGCCGCCTCAACCATGGCCAGGGCCTCGGTGGTGATCGCGGTTCCGTACGGCAGGCGGGAGGCGAGACAGGCCATGGCCGGCTTGTCGGCCGTGGGCAGCCCCAGTGCCTGGGAAAGCTCGCGGATATCGGTCTTGCCGAGACCCGCCTCGAGCAGCGGACTGCGCACACCCAACTCGGCGGCGGCGCGCCGGCCGGGCCGCCAGTCGGAAGCGTCTTCGGCGTTGCCGCCATCCAAAACCGTCTCGATGCCGCGCGCCTGCGCCGCGGCTCGCACTTCGGCAAAGAGCGCCTGCTTGCAGAAGTAGCAGCGGTCCGGCGGATTCGCGGCATACTGCGGATTACGCATCTCGCCGGGGTAGACGGTTACCAACTCCACCCCGAAGGACTCCGCCAGATCTTTGGCCCCATCAAGTTCGGCGCGCGGCAGGCTGGGCGAATCGCCGACCACGGCCAGCACGTTCTCGCGACCCAGTACCTCGGCAGCGAAGCGCAGCAGGAAGGTGCTGTCAACCCCGGCGGAAAAGGCGACGGCGACCCGTCCCATGGGCAGCAGGATGTCTCTGAGGGCGGTGCTTCTGGAATCCATCGGTGAAATCCTTCAGGGTTCAGTCCGCCGCGGCGGATCAGGGTTCAGGGTTCAGCCCAGCCCCCGGCTTGAGGGCCGGACATACCGACATGCGAACCACGGTTGCCGTTGAAGGCGATTCTGCCATTCGTCCTTGGGCCTTGGTCATTCGACCTTCTACGGTGTTCATACAACCCTGACGATACGCCCCGCGCCCCTCACCCGATCTTCTTCGTAAAAGACCGCGGTCTGTCCGGGCGCCACCGCGCGGAGGGGTCGGGCGAAACGCACCTCGGCCGTCTCGGCAGCGTCGGCTGGCACGAGAAGGCATGGCACCGCCTCCTGCCGGTAGCGGGTCTGCACCACGGCCTGTATCTCCGCTCCCGGCGGGGGTGTCGGCCCCTGCCAGACCAGCCGATCAAGAGACATGCCCACGGCCAGCAGACGCTCCGGATCAGAACTCACCACCACCGTGGCGGACGGCGCCCGAATCTCCTGCACCCAGACCGGCCGACCCAACGCCACGCCCGTACCACGCCGTTGCCCGATGGTGAAACGGTGAACCCCCTCGTGTCGGCCAACTTCGCGGTCCGAACCCGCTTCCAGGACCGGCCCCGGGCGCGCTTCAGCCTGCACGTACCGGCGCAGGAACTCGGCGAAACCGCCATCTTCGACGGCGAAGCAGACATCCTGGCTGTCGGCCCGGTCCGCATTGGCAAAGCCGCGCTCACCAGCCTGACGGCGGACCTCGGCCTTGGTCAACTCGCCGAGTGGAAAGAGGGCCGCCGCAAGCTGCTCGGCACTGAGTGTGGCCAGGAAGTAGGACTGGTCCTTGCCACGATCCGCGCCGCGCCGCAGGCAGACGCCGCCCTGGGCTGTCGGCGCCAGCCGCGCATAGTGCCCGGTAGCGACCCGGCTGGCCCCCAACTGGCGGGCTGCGTCGAGCAGGAAACCGAACTTGATGAAGCGGTTGCAGAGCAGACACGGATTCGGCGTGCGGCCGCCGTCATACTCATCCCAGCAGGGGCGCAGCACCCGCTCCTCGAACACCTCGCGGCAGTCCAGGACGTAGTGCGGCACCCCAAGCCGGGCCGCGGCGGCGCGCGCCTGGGTGATGCCGTCGAGGCCGCAGCACGAACGCCGGTCGCCGGGCTCCGTGCAAGGCAGCAGGCGCAGGGTCACCCCGATGACCTCCCAGCCGTCCTCGCAGAGGAGAGCCGCGGCCAGGGTTGAGTCGACGCCGCCACTGAGGCCGACCACGACGCGCCGATCGCCAGGCTGCGCAGAAGATAATTTGGGGGTAGGGTTCATGGAGCGGGTGGAAGGGCCGCCGCGGCGCCGTGCGGCTGGAGCCGTGGCAGTATCTGGGCCAGGGCGGCAAGGGTCGCATCCACCTCCCCGGTGGTCGTCCCGGCGCCCAGGGAGAAACGCACCGCGCCGCGGGCATCCGTCGGCGACTGCCCCATGGCCAGGAGCACATGCGAAGGCTCGTCACTGCCGGAACTACAGGCCGAGCCAGCCGAAATGGCGATGCCCAGCAGATCCAGGTTCAACACCAGGAGCAGAGCGGAAACGCCGGGGAAACTCACATTCAGGGTGTTGGGCAGACGCGGCTCCGGGCAGCCGTTGAACCGGACCCCGGGGAAGCGGGTCCGCAGTCCGGTTTCAAGCCGGTCCCGCAGGGCGCGCAGCCGGACGGCCTCGGCGGCCAGCGACTCCCGGGCCAAGGCGCAGGCGCGCCCAAAGCCAGCTATGGCAGGCAGGTTCTCGGTGCCGGCACGATGACCGGACTCCTGCCCACCGCCCAGAATCTGCGCTGTCGGCGCCTGTCCATCCCGGCAGAACAGGGCGCCGACGCCTTTGGGCCCGGCCAGCTTGTGGGCCGAAAGGGTAAGGTAGCCCACGCCCAACTCGCGCACGTCCACCGCCATCTTGCCGACCGCCTGGGTGGCATCGGTGTGAACGGCACAGCCTCGAGCGCGGGCCAGAGCGGCAATCTCGCGCACCGGCTGCACCACGCCGGTATCGTTGTTGGCCAGCATCACCGACACCAGGAAGGTATCCGGCGCCAACGCCGCCGCCACGGCCGCCGCCGAGACTACGCCATCGGCCCCAGGCAAGACGCGAGTGACCCGGAAGCCACGCGCCTCGAGCTGCCGGCAGGGAGCCAGTACGCCTTGGTGCTCAATCGCCGTGGTGACGATGTGCCCGCCAGAATGAGCGCCCGCCAAACCCTGCAACACCAGGTTATCCGCCTCGGTCGCGCCACTGGTGAAGACGATCTCCTCGGGCCGGGCTCCAAGCAGCGCGGCGACCTGTTGGCGCGCCCGGTCGAGACGGAGGCGTGCGGCCTGCCCGGCCCAGTGCAGACTGGACGGGTTGCCGAAGGCCTCCGTCTGGCAGGCGACCAGCTCAGCCAGCGCCTCCGGAGCCGACGGCGCGGTGGCATTGTAGTCAAGGTAGATGCGCTGCATGGGGCACCGCCGTTTCCGTCCCCGTCGTCAGGGCCAGTTCGAGATCGGCGATCAGGTCCTCGGCCGCTTCGAGTCCGACCGACAGACGGACCAGCCCCGCGCTGATGCCACGCGCCTCACGCTCCGCCGCGGGCATGGCCGCATGGGACATGGTTACAGGGTACGAGAGGATGCTCTCCACGCCGCCCAGACTGACGGCCACCAGCGGCAGCTTGACCCGCTTCAGCAAACTCACCGCGGCAACCCGTGAGGGAAGCTCGAACGAGATGACGGCGCCGCCGCCCGCCGCCTGGCGCAGATGGATGTCCCGCCCCGGGTGACCGGGCAGCGTCGGGTAGTAGACCCGCGTCACCTCCGGCCGGGTCTGCAACCAGCGAGCGATGGTCTCGGCGCTGGCCTGCTGCTGACGCAGGCGCACGGCGAGGGTCTTGAGCCCACGCAGGGCCAGCCAGGAGTCCTGCGGGCCGAGGATGGCGCCAAAAGCATTCTGGACGTGACGCACCCGCCGCCCGACCTCAAGGTCCCGGGTCACCGCCAGGCCGGCAATAAGATCGCTGTGGCCGCCGATGAACTTGGTGGCGCTATGCACGACGAGGTCAAAGCCGAGTTCCAGCGGGCGCTGCAACACCGGCGACATGAAGGTATTGTCGGTGATTGCCAGCAATCCATGCCGGTGGGCCAGAGCCGCCACCGCGGCCAGATCGGTGATCTTCAGGGTCGGGTTCGACGGGGTTTCGACAAAGACCGCCTTGGTTTGCGGGGTGATCGCGGCGGCCAGAGCCTCGAGGTCCGTGCTGTCCACAAACGTGCATCCCAGGCCCCAGCGCCGGAAGACGGCCGTCAGGGCCCGATAGGTCCCACCGTAGATGTCCTCGCCCACAACCAGGTGATCGCCGGCCTGGAAGATCAACAGCACCGACGAGATGGCCGCCATACCGGAGGCAAAAGCAAAGCCGCGCTCGCCGCCTTCGAGGTCGGCGATGGCGTGTTCGAGGGCCTCGCGCGTCGGGTTGTCGCTGCGGGCGTAGTCGTAGCGGCCCAGGTGTTCCGGGTCGTCCTGATGATAGGTCGAAACCTGGTAGATCGGGATGCTGGAGGCGCCGGTACGCGGGTCGCGGTCATGCTCGGGGTGAACCAGCCGGGTGTCGAGAGTTCGAGAGGTCATCGGAGTACGCCTTCCAGGTCCTGGCGCAAGTCATCGAGGTCCTCGATGCCGACCGACAGACGCAGCAGACGGTCGTTGATGCCGAGGCGCGCGCGGACGGCCGGGTCCACATCGGCGTGCGTCTGCACCGCCGGGAACGTGATCAACGAATTCACCCCGCCCAGACTCTCGGCGAACATGAAGACGCGAACCCCGGCCAGGATGCCGGGAATCAGCGCCGGGTCCGTCACCTCGAAGGCCAGCATGGCGCCAAAACCCGTGCTCTGCTCTGCGAGGATCGAGTGCCCGGGATGACTGGCCAGACCGGGGTAGCAGACGCGCCTGACCCGCGGCTGCCGCAGCAGCCATTCTGCCAGTGCCTGCGCGTTGGCCTCCTGCCGCGCCAGCCGCAACGGCAGGGTCTTGAGGCCGCGCAGCAACAACCAGGAGTCATCCGCCCCGAGGATGGCGCCAACCCCATTCTGCAGGAATGCCAGCCGCTCAGCCAGGTCGGCTCGGCGGGTGATGGCGACGCCCGCCACAACGTCATCATGGCCGCCCAGATACTTGGTGGCACTGTAGACGACCAGGTCGGCGCCGAGATCGAGGGGGCGCTGTCGGCAGAAGGTCAGGAAGGTGTTGTCGACGATGGTCAGAATACCCCGCGGCGCGGCCACCGCGGCAACCGCCCTGATGTCGGCCACATTCAACAAGGGGTTGCTGGGGACCTCGAGAAAGATTGCCTTGACCCGCGGATCCGCCACCGCCGCCGTCACGGCCGACAGGCTCGCAGTGTCCACAAATACGGTCTCAATGCCGTAGCGCCGAAAAATCCGCTCGAACAGGCGGAACGTACCGCCGTACAGGTCCTCGGTCGCCACAACCCGCTCGCCCGGCTCGAAC
The DNA here is from genome assembly GCA_903933565.1 of uncultured Victivallales bacterium. Lineage (GTDB taxonomy): Bacteria > Verrucomicrobiota > Lentisphaeria > Oligosphaerales > JAFGRS01 > CAILUI01. The sequence continues at coordinate 8,778 of CAIZKT010000939.1, forward strand.
AGGCGCAGCACCGTGTCAATGGCCGCCAGGCCAGAGGCAAAGGCGAAGCCGCGGGCGCCCTCGCCACCCTCAGCCAGGGCCAGCGTCCCCTCCAACGCCGAACGGGTGGGATTGGCCGTGCGCGAATAGTCGAAACCCGTGCTCTGCCCAAGCCCAGGATGGCGAAAGGTCGAACTGCGGTAGATCGGCATCGAAACCGCGCCGGTTCTCTCGTCCCAGCGTGACCCTGCCTGCGCCAACAGAGTTGCCAACTTCACCTTCGTCTCCACGCTCGAATCGCTTCCCGGCCCCAGCTTCACCCCTCGGCTGGCGACACCGACCTCGGCGTCGGGCTGTGCCCGGGCTGCTTCAACTCGGTTTACGGCCTGCCCAGAGCCCAATACCCACCGAATCTATAGATATACTGTATAACGCGCCTGCGGCGGTACAAGGCAGGCCGGTACCATACAACCTGGAGCCAGGTCGCGTAAGGGTAGCGGCTCGGGCACAGGGCAGTTTCAAGAAAGAGCCCCCCTGTGGCCCTGGAGCCCGCGCTGCCCAGCCCGTTGCGGGCGGGTTCGCGGTATCCCCAGCGTCGGCAAGCCCCCCAGCTTGCCGCCCTGGAGCCCGCGCTGCCCAGCCCGTTGCGGGCGGGTTCGCGGTATGCCCCCGAGCAGGGATCACGCCGCCTCTGGCCCGAGGGCTGGCTTGACCTCCGTGTGCCACTTCCAGAGCAGGTAGATGGCGGGGTAGACCAGCAGCTCCATAATGAAACTGGTCACCAGGCCTCCGACCATCGGCGCGGCGACGCGTTTCATCATGTCGGCGCCGGTCCCGACGGACCACATGATCGGCATCAGGCCCATGCTGGCTGCGGCAACCGTCATCATCTTCGGTCGAATCCGTTTGACGGCGCCATGGATGATGGCCTCGTGCAGGTCAGCCAGACTGCGCAACCTGCCCTTAGCCTTGGCCTCGTCATAGGCCAGGTCAAGGAACAGCAGCATGAAGACGCCGGTCTCGGCATCGAGACCCATCAGGGCGATCATGCCGACCCAGACGGCGATGGAGATGTTGTAGCCAAGGAGGTACAGGAACCACACGGCACCGACAGCACTGAACGGCACGGCCAACAGCACCACCAGCGCCTTGAAGGTGGACTTGGTATTGGCGTACAGTAGCAGGAAGATCAGCAGGACGGTCAGCGGCAGGACCACCTTCATCCGCTCCTTCACCCGCAGCATGTTCTCGTACTGCCCGCTCCAGACCAGCGAGTAGCCAGTGGGCAGCTTGATGTCCCGGGAGACCACCTGTTTGGCATCCTTGACGTAGCTGCCGATGTCGCGACCGGCGATGTCCACGAACACGTAACCGGCCACCATGCCATTCTCATCGCGGATCATCGAGGGGCCGTTGACCA
>CAIZKT010000940.1:0-3277 GCA_903933565.1 uncultured Victivallales bacterium
GCATCTCCAGAATGCCCGGTGGAGATGCGGTGGGCTCCACCGCCGCACCTGAGGCCGGGCGCCTCTCCAGAATGCCCGGTGGAGATGCGGTGGGCTCCACCGCCGCACCTGAGGCCGGGCGCCTCTCCAGAATGCCCGGTGGAGATGCGGTGGGCTCCACCGCCGCGCCCGAGGCCGGGCGCATCTCCAGGGGAATGGAGCGGCCGCGGCCCGCGGCCAGGCGCCTCTCCAGCCGCCAGGGGACAGCTCGGGAGAGTTGCTCCTGCTTCAGAATGAAACCGCCTTGGGGGAGCGAGCTGGGCGGGAACCGCCACGGCCAATGATAGTGTATAGTACAGCGTTCTAATTCGAGTACAGGCCTCCGGGTGCGCCGGCACGCTGCCGGGTGCTCTGGGGAGGGGCCGCAATAGTCCGAGGAGCAGCATGAAAGTTCAGCATCGCTTCTTCCGTGGGGTAGCCGCTCTGGCGGTTTTCTGGGGCGCCGGGGCAGTCTATGCCCAGATCGAAGTCAAAAAGGTCGCCGGTGAAGAAAACCCGTCCCTGGTGCTGACTCGTTTCGAGGGCAGTGACGCGGTCCGCAAGAAGTTGGTTGACACCCTGTCCCGCTGTGACTGGTTCGCCGTGCTGCCCAGCGCCACGGATGCCGACTTCACGGTCTCCGCCCGGCACACGACCGGCGGCCAGGAAAGCCTGGAGCTGCAGGTAGTCTCCCGCAAGCAGGGCAACTTCGCCCTGCGTGCCGCGGCAGCCGGCGGCCGGACCGACGAGGTGGTGTACCGCGCCGTCGATGCACTGCTGAACAAGGCGTTCAACATCCCAGGCCTCTGTAACTCGCGCCTTGCCTTTGCGGTCGCCGGCGCCGGTAACCTCAAGGAGGTCTACTCCTGCCGCTTCGATGGTTCCGAGGCGCGCCGGATCACCCATAACGGCAGTATCAGCACCGAACCGACCTGGGGCGGCAACGGCCAGTTGCTGGTCTACACGCTGTACCAGAACAACGCCACCTCCGTCGTGCTGGTCGACGTGACCAACGACCGCCAGAAGCGTCTGAGCCGCTTTCCCGGGCTCAATGCCGGGGCCGATCTCAGCCCCGACGCCCAGTGGGCCGCCATCACGCTCAGCAAAGACCGCCGGGTCGATCTCTTCATCCTGTCGGCACAGACCGGCCAGATCGCGCGCCAGGTGACCAACGACCTCGCCGCCGAGTCCTCGCCCTGCTGGTCGCCGCGCGGGGACCAGCTCTGCTACGTGTCCGACCGTGCCGGCAAGCCCCAGCTTTTCCTGGTGGCGGCGGGCGGTGGCAGCTCATCCCGACTGCTGCGTGAATCTGAGGAAACCGTGTCCCCGGACTGGTCCCCCGTGTCGAACAAGATCTGCTTCGCCGTACGCCTGGGCAATGAGTACGCCATCGGGGTGGTCGATATGGCCGACAGCTCGCGCAAACGCGAGATCATTACCAACGCCGCCGGCAGTTGGGAATCGCCCTCGTGGGCGCCGGACGGCCGCCATGTGGTGTGTTCCCGCCGAGTCCAATCCCGCCGCGAACTGTATATGGTCGATACCTGGCACCCGCACCTGACGCCCATCACCAAGAGCGGCGATTATTCCCTGCCCTCGTGGTCCACGGTGTTGCCGTGACCAGTCGGCAGCGTACCAGGCAGTCTGCTACACTATGACGGCGCCAGCCAGCTCTGAGGCGATCTTGCCCCGGCCCCCTGCCAGGGCCTTCCTGGTGGGCCTCGGCGGCATCGGCATGAGCGGCCTGGCCCAATACCTCCAGGCACGCGGCTATGCCGTGGCCGGCAGTGACCGGCTGCTCGACGGCCCCGGCCGCCAGGAGCTCGTCGACAAGCTCCGCCGTCTCGGCATCGCAGTCTTCCCCCAGGACGGCAGCGGGCCACGCGAGTTCCGCCCTGATGTGCTTGTGGCCTCGGCCGCCGTCGAACCCGGCAACCCCGACTTCCTTGCCAGTCCCGCCTGCCCCGTCTGCTCTCGAGCCCGCGCCTTGGCGACCCTCCTCGACCGCGAGGCCGGCCGCCAGATCGCCGTGGCCGGCTCTGCCGGCAAGACCACGGTCACCGGTTGGCTGGCCGCCAGCCTGCGTGCCCTCGGCCACCGCGTCCTCGTGGTCAACGGAGGCTACCTGATCGAGGCGGAATCTGCCGACCGGCCAGGTAACTTTGCGGCTGACCCCGACCCGGAGTTCCTGGTCGTCGAGGTGGACGAAAGCGACAAGAGCCTGATCGAGTTTCGCCCGCAGGTCGGAGTGGTGCTGAACGTCGGAACCGACCACTACGACCGCGCCGAACTGCTGACCGTCTTCGGCTGCTTCCTGGACCGCTGCCGGGAGGCCTGCGTCCTGCCGGCGGACCTGGCACGGGAGCTGGCGGGACACGGCCCGAACCGTCGGGTGTGCTTCTCTGCCGAACCCACCAGCGAGGCCGCCGTGCTCTGCCCGACCGCCTACGTCCCGGGGCCGCGCGGCGCCGCCTTCCACATCCCCGGCGCTGGGGTCGTGGAAAGCCGGCAGTTCGGCTACCACTCCGCCGTCAACGCCAGCGCCGTAGCTGCGACCCTCCAGGCGGCGGGCATCACCGCCCCGACCGCGGCCCTGCGGCACGCGCTGACCGCCTTCCGCGGCGTCCGCCAACGCTTCGAGTTCGTCGGCACCACCGCCCGCGGCATCCCCGTCTACAACGACTATGCCCATAACGTGCAGAAGATCGCCGCCGCCCTGAATACGGCCCGCGAAGCCGCCGGATCCCCGCTGCTGGCGCTCTTCCAGCCGCACGGCTACGGCCCTCTTGGCTTTATGCGTGAGGCACTGCGCGAAACGCTGAGCCGGACCCTGCGCCCCGGCGACCGCTTCATCCTGCTGCCGGTCTACTACGCCGGCGGCTCCTCGTCCTTTACGCCCACCGCGGACGAGATCGCCGCGGAGTACGCCGTCGCTGGCCTGGCTGTGCAGGCCGTGAAGTCACGCGCCGACGCAGTACCCATCGTGGCCAACGATACGGCAGCCCGCGCTATCCTCGTCATGGGGGCGCGAGACCCGGCGCTGCCCGACTTTGCCGCCAGGCTTTGCGCAGCTACCTGAAACCACAATGCCTAACACCGTCAGTCCGCCGCGGCGGACTGACCGCGGAGTGCTCGAGTATGGTGAACCAGACCCCAGACCCCAGACTCGGCCCAACTCGTTCCGGCCCCCCCCCTCCCAGGCCAGACTCACGGCCTGCCCCCAGGACAGACTCACGGCCTGCCCCCAGGACAGACTCAC
>CAIZKT010000941.1:0-1967 GCA_903933565.1 uncultured Victivallales bacterium
CGCCTCGATCAGCGGCTTCATCTGCCGGTAGAAGAAGGTCAACAGCAGCGTGCAGATGTGCGAGCCGTCCACGTCGGCATCGGTCATGATGATGATGCGATGGTAGCGCGCCCGGGCAAGGTCAAACTCGTCGGCGCCGATGCCGCAGCCAATGGCCGTGATCAGCGCGCGAATCTCATTGTTGTTGAAGAGCTTGTCCAGCCGCGCCTTCTCCACGTTCAGGAGCTTGCCACGGATCGGCAAGATGGCCTGAAATTGGCTGTTGCGGCCCTGCTTGGCCGAGCCGCCAGCCGAATCGCCCTCGACGATGTACAGCTCGCTCTTCGCGGGGTCGCGCTCCGAGCAGTCCGCCAGCTTGCCGGGTAGCGCGGTGCTATCCAAGGCGGTCTTGCGCCGAGCCAGCTCCCGCGCCTTGCGCGCCGCTTCCCGCGCCCGCGACGCCAGCATGGCCTTCTCAATCACCAGCCGCGCTTCAACCGGATGCTCCTCGAAGTACGTCGTCAAGCCTTCGTAGACGATGCTGTCCACCGTGCCGCGCACATCACCGTTGCCCAGCTTGGTCTTGGTCTGCCCCTCAAACTGCGGATCCCGCACCTTAACGCTGATGATGGCGCTGAGCCCCTCGCGCACGTCGTTGCCCGTGACCGTGGCCTCGGTCTTCAATGCCGGGATATCGCGGATGTAGTTGTTGACGCTGCGCGTCAGCGCCCCCTGGAAGCCAGTGAGATGCGTGCCCCCTTCGATGGTGCTGATGTTGTTGGCATAGCTGAAAACGCTCTCAGCGTAGCCATCGTTGTACTGCATCGCCACCTCAGCCTCCAGGCCATCCTTCTCGGCCCGCAGGTAGATCACCTCGCTCAACGGCACCCGGCCTTCATTGAGGTGAACCACAAACTCACGAATGCCGCCCTTGTACTGGAACGCCTCGTCCCGATCTCCCTCCTTGCCCCGCTCGTCCCGCAACGACAACCGCAGGCCGGCATTCAGAAACGCCAGCTCGCGCAGGCGCTTGGCCAGAATGTCCCACTTGTACTCCAGCACCTCAAAGATGGTCGCATCCGGCTTGAAGGTGACCTGCGTGCCGGTGCCCTCGCAGGCCCGCAGACGGCGTAACGGCGAAACCGTAGCGCCCCGCTCAAAGCGGATCATGTGGACCTGCCCATCCCGCTTCACTTCAACTTCGAGCCACTCGCTCAGGCCGTTGACGCAGGACACGCCCACTCCGTGCAGACCGCCGGATACCTTGTAGGCATTATGGTCGAACTTGCCGCCGGCATGCAGGACCGTCAGCACCACCTCGACCGCAGGCTTGCCCTCGCCTTCATGCATGTCCACCGGAATGCCGCGGCCATTGTCGGTGACCGTCACGCTGTTGTCGGCGTGGATGATCACGTCAATGTCCGTGCAGTAACCGGCAAGCGCTTCGTCAATGCTGTTATCGACCACCTCGTAAACCAGGTGGTGCAAGCCGCGTTCGCCGGTGTCGCCGATATACATACTCGGCCGCAAACGAACAGCTTCAAGCCCCTCCAGCACGGTGATCTTCGAGGCATCGTAGGCCGATGGCTCCGCTCCCGCCGGGGACGGCTGGACCTGACGCATTTCATCCATGGATATACCGCCGCTCCTTCCGCAAGACTGAACCCGTACAGCCTCCCGCCACACGTCGCGCCCGAAGGGTCGAGCTTCCCCCACCATCAGCCGTAACCAATACGGCGACGTAACCTAGCGCCGATCGCTTCACGCGCTAGCGCGCGCGCGTCAAGTATAACTATAAAGGGAACCCTCTGATCCCGGGCTTCAAGCAAGAGACCCCCGCTGGCTCTGGCAGGCGTCTGCCAGACGCACCTCAGTCGCGGCCCAGACCCACCGGCGGCCGGGGCGCTACAAACACTGCCGGACGCACATAGACGGGCTCCATGGAGGCCGTCGCGAGAGCGCCAGCTACCGGCCATTCGTCCCCGCAA
>CAIZKT010000942.1:0-10852 GCA_903933565.1 uncultured Victivallales bacterium
CGCGAGGGTGTTCGGCTCGTTCCTTTCCTGGCTGCAGGAGAAGGAAAGCCCCGTATTCGTCGTCGCGACCGCGAATGACATCAGCCAGCTCCCGCCCGAGCTTCTGCGCAAAGGACGCCTGGACGAGATCTTCTTCCTGGACCTGCCGGGAGAGGCGGAGCGCGCCGACATCTGGCGCATTCACATCGCCAGGCGCAAGCGTGACCCGGAGCAGTTCGATCTGGCGGCCCTGGTGCGCCAGACCGATGGCTTCACCGGGAGCGAGATCGAGCAGGCCTTCGTCGATGCGCTCTACGCCGCGTATGACGCCGGCCGCGAGGTCTGCCAGGAGGACGTCGTTGAGGCGCTGCGCCGCAGCGTACCACTCTCGGTCACCATGGCCGAGGACATCCGGGCCCTGCGCCAGTGGGCCTCGAAACGGGACCGGAGTGCCGCTGGCGATCCAGCCGAAGTGCCCACGGCAAGGCGGATCGCTGCCTGATACGCAAGTGCAGCACCACTCCCTGCTCTGCCGGGTAACACCGGCAGGGCGGGGATATCGATTTGCAAGAAAGGGAGTTACCCGACCATGTCCGACCGCTACAGCGCCCGTATCGAGATCGGCGGCGACCTGCCGCGGCAGCACCTGCTCAAGTTCGGCAGAGTGTTTGAGGCCAGCGACGAAAACGCTCTCATGGCCCGCGTCGCCGACGGCCATCTTATCCTAGATGACGACCAGGCCGCCTGGGGCGAGTTCCACGAACTGGAAAGCGCCGGTCGCGATCTTGGCCTGCCCTACCAGCGGCATTCCGAAGGCTACTGGGACTGCCCGCCGCAACTCGTCTATTGGCAGCCGGGCATGGAAGGGCCGGAGAGCGTCACCACCAGCGGTGATGGCGACATGCTGGTGTCCATGGACACGCTCCGTGAGGCCCGGGACTACATGCGGGCCGGCAACGCAGCGCGGGCGCGAGCGCTGCTGGAGGAGACAATCATCGAGGTGCCGGAGCTACCCGCGTTCCGGCTGGTGTGAGTTCACAAGGGAGGAGTCCCCAATGAAGGTGTTTGTCGAAGCCTGCTGCGGGGCGAATTCCCGTTTCTACCACCGTCTTGTCTTCCCGTGGCGAGGCCGTTGGGTCCGCGATTCCGTCGAGGGCTATCACTGGAACCGGTCCACGGCACGGCAAGCCCTGGACCTCCTGGATCACGTGTATGATCTGCCGCGCCGCAGGGTGCGGTTTGAGCATCGGTAGGGGCTGCCGAAGTACCCGGGCGATTTCCTCACCGCCATCAGAGAAGCAATGCGCCACTCGCGTGGTCCCGGCGTTGCCGGCGAGTCCGAGTACTTCCGCTTCAAGGTCTACGGCAACGGCAACGTGCACCTGGAACTGAAGCGCCTGGACCTGATCGCCGAGATCAACCGGCAATGCGGCGGGAACATGGTGGCGCAGGCGGCCTCGGCGTGACGAAGACAGCGTCTACCGGGAAGCCGGGCAGACAGGCATAGCGAGGTTATCACTATGAATAACGTGGCCAGAATCGACCCTGCGTCGGTGTCGCGCTCGGGCCAGCTCAAGGCGCTCGTCATAGCGCTCTTCTGCGTGCTCTACCTGCTCAATCTCAGCGGCGGCTGGCTTGAGATTCCCGACTGCCTGCCCATCATTGGCAACCTGGACGAAGTCGCGGCGACGGTGGTGCTGCTGCAGTACCTGGGAGAGCTGGGTGTCACCGTCCCACCGTGGCGACGCTGACCATCACGCAGGTCGAACCAGGGCACTTCCCCCGCCGACCGGCGGGTCAGTGCCCTTTTCTTAGCCCATGCAGAAGAGATGCCGGTATTGAGCCGGCCCGGACCGGACCGTTCCGCGGAACGCGCAGTTGGGGACGACCGACAACGGTGGACTCCCCTGCCAGGCCGGGTGCCTATGGAGTTTCCAGAATGCCCGGCCATTTCATCCGGATAGGCCAGGCCAGGCGTCTCCGTGTCGCTTGTGCCCGGAGCGCTGGCTTCAGGCCGGCCCGGGCTGCTTCTCTGTCCGTCCTGTCCCGGGCTCTGAGCTCTCACGACCTTCGCGCCCCTGCGCCCTTTTCTGACCGGATTCCTTTACCAGAGACGCCACGTCCCTCAGCCCTGCCGCCGAGGAAAGCATGTCTGCGGGGTCCATCTCGGGGTCGTAGTCCGGCGTATCTTTTCGGCTGATCTTAGGAGGGCCGGTTCGTTCGTGCGTCTTCATGTAACGCTCGACCCAATACCGGGCCGTATGGCCGCGAATGTCCCCACTCCAGTAGAGGAGCTCTCCCCCAGACTTCTCATCGCCGGCGTAGCCGAGCATCCTGAGGGCCCCATGGACCACGTCTCTCAGGTACTCTGCCTGCAGGTGCTGGATTCGCTGGCAAGACGCCTTGTGGTTCCTCTTGGCGGCCTTGATTGCCTCTGGTACTGATACCTCTTTCATCGTCATCCTCCCATTGGACAGCGCCACTGTCGCCCTGCAGTGCTCCCACCAGGATGACGGGAGGCGTACAGTTGGAGACACCGGGGACAGCCCTACCACCCCACCACCTGCCCATAGCCCTTGCCCGAGAAGCTCTCCAGGGTGGCCCAGCCACCTTCGAGCGGGGTGAGGGTGGTCCTGATGCTGATGGCCTTCGAGGCCGGGTTGGCCGGATCGCCGGCCAGAGTCAGCGCGGCCTTGTTGTTGGCGCCGGTCCTGCCTCGAACGACGAAGCTGTGCTTCACTTCGTTGGAGAGCCTCAGTTCGGCCGTGCCCGTGACGGTTCGGCCTGACTGGTCAAGAGCGAATGACAGCGTCCAGGAGCCGTTCATCCTCTCGGGCAACTCGAAGACTACCGGATCATCCACCAGGGTGGTCGTGCCGTTGCTCCGGACCCTGCCGGTCAGCCGTCCCGTGAGCTCGTGCTGGGCCGTGTCCACCGTCAGATTCAGCGACAGCGAGACCGTGACGGTCTTCGTGGAATCAGCCCCATTCAGTGCGCCCTTCATGGTGAGGCTGCCGCGGTTGCCCTTGACACTGCCCCTGATCGGCATGGTGACCACCGTGTCCGGGGCGATGGTGTAGGTGGCCGTACCGCCGAGCCTGCCCGTAGCGTCGTGGAGCAGAGTGAGCGCCAGGCGGTTACTCTTAGCGCTGGCGGCATAGGGGCCGGTGAGGTCCCAGAGGCCGCGGCTGGCGGCTGCCGTAGCGTCCACCCTGGCCAGAAAGCCGCCATCAGGCGGCACCGAGTCCACGGCCACCCGGAACGATGCCGTCAGAGGCATGTCCGCCGAGACATCGGCCACGGTGCGCGGGTTGTCCGTCCTGCCATCGCTCCAGCGCTCGAAGACGTAGCCGAAGTCCGGCACGGCAGTCACCGGCGTGGTGCTGCCGCCGTCGTTCACCCACTGCGCGGAGTCTCCCATGAGGGTCCCATGGTCGACGGCGACCAAGCTGACCAACCAGACCCCGAAGGCCAATTCATGAGGACTCTCGAAGCTGCCGAAGGCGCCGCCGATCTCGGCAGTCAGGGCAGGACTGGTGGCCCGATAGACGCGATCCGCGCTGTAATCCCACAGCCTGAAGGTGATGGGTTCACCATTCTGCGCGACGTTCACGGCCAGGTTGACGAACGTATTGCCGTCGACCAGGCTGACGGGCTGCTTGCCACGCAGTTCGTCGCCGCAGTAGGCGGCTACCACGTCGCCGAGACCAGCAGGCTGGCCGCTGAGGGTGACGGTTGTGAGGATGGACATGGGCGGGTTCATGGTCGCGACCGGATCGCCAAACGGGTCGGTGTCGCCACTGCGGTCGGATAGAGTCAGACTGCTGATGCCGCCGCCGGGTTCGGCGTAGCGTAGCGTGGCATTCGTGGTCACCTTCAGCCAGTAGCCCGAGCCGGGCCGCATCGTGGTCAGCGAGTTCAGCGAGTCGGGTAAGTCGGGGTGGAACACGCCGCTGTCTCCGGTGATCCGCTCGACCGCTCCCGACTCGAGCAGGTCGGCCAACACCTCGCGGATACTGCCGGCCTGCTGAGGTACATAGCCGACGCTGTTCCAGCCCGGGCTCAGGGGCACGGTGACATCGGCGACCACCAGCGGCAGCCCTCGGACCGAGAGGGTGGCCGCCACGTTCATCTTCACCCAGTACCCCTTGCCGCCGGCAATCTCAGTCAGGCTGTTCTGTGCATCCGGCCGGTCGGGGTCGAAGCTGTCCGCATCATGGACAACTCTGCCCAAATCGCCCAGGACAGGCGCGAAGGCACGGCGCGGCGATGGGTCCGGCAATTCGACGTTGGCGGAGATGTGATTCCAGCCTGCCTTCAGGGGCAGGTCCAGGATCACCTCGTTGGTCACCTCAACCAGGAAGAGGTCGTCGGGATAGCTCCCCAGAGTCGTGCCGGGGGCGCTTTGGGCGAAGCTGTAGCGGGCCTCATGGGCGGTCTCAGCGGAGGCATCCCAGACCTTGAACGACAGCGTCTCGCCCGCCTGGGGGGTGTAGGCAGTCAGATCGGCAAAGGCAATGCCCTGTCGCAAGGTGAGCATCGCCTTGCCACGCAGTTCATCGCCGCAGTACACCGCTACGCTGCCGTCCCGGGTCGCCGGGTTGCCGAACAACACGACGGAGGCGACGATACGCATGGTGTCCGTCGGGTACATCTGCGGCTCGCCGAATGGGTCCGGGGCGGGTGCCGGCCGGTAGGTTGCCGCGACCACGATATCCGCCGCGGGCATGGCCAGAGTAGTGGCCTCAAAGGTGACCTCTGCTACGCCGCCGACGTCCCCGGTCCACCGGTCGAAGACCTGTCCCTCGGGCGGTGTGTCCGCCGTTATGGCCACCGTTCGACCGGCCGGGTAGTTGCCGTCGCCGCTGCCATTGTTCACCGTCAGGTCGTAGCCGCGGTAGGTCGCCGCCACTGTGATGTTCACCGCCGGCATCGTCAGGCTGGTCGACGCAGCACGGACGTCCGCCACCGCGCCGACGTCGCCGACCCAGGCGGCGAAGCGTTCGCCCGGTGGCGGGGCGTTGGCGGCGACAGCGACGGTTGCGCCCTCCTCGTAGTCGCCGCCACCCGTGCCATCCGTAACCGTGAGCGTATAGGTGGGGACGCGGTAGGTCGCAGTGATGGCGAGGGCATGGCTGGGCATCCGGAGCATGGTCTCGGCGGCTTGCGCGTCCGTCAAGCCAGCCACGTCGCCGGTCCACGCAGCGAACTCCAGTCCGGCCGGCGGAGGGTCGGCCGTGACGGTGACCAAGCTACCGGACTCATAGTCGCCGTCGCCGCTACCCCTCACTACCTCCAAGGGGTACTTCGGACCCTCGTAGATAGCCGTGACGGCGATGTCACGGTCTGGCATGGTGACCCGGGTGGCGACGGCGGTCGCGACCTCCAGGTGCTCGGTGTCGCCCTCCCAGCGCACAAAGGACTTGCCGGTCGGCGCGGCGTTGGCCCAGACCGTGACGAATTCGCTCTCGATGTACTTGCCACTGCCGCTGCCAGCCGTGACCCTGAGTGTGTTGAAATCCGTATCGGTGACAAGAGCCCACAGTCTGCTCACGCCATCGCCACTCCCGGTCAGCACCCGCGTTCCGTCAGGCGAGAACGCCACGGAATAGACACTCGACGCATGCCCGCTGAAGGTCCGCAGCAGGCTGCCGCTGGCCGTGTCCCACAGCTTCGCGGTTTTGTCCGAACTCCCGGTCAGCACCCGCGTCCCGTCCGGCGAGAACGCCACGGACATGACACCGTCCGTATGCCCGCTGAAGGTCCTGAGCAGGGCGCCACTGGCCACGTCCCACAGCACCGCAAAATTGTCCCAACTCCCGGTCAGCACCTGCGTCCCGTCCGGCGAGAACGCCACGGAATGGACATAGTCCGTATGCCCGCTGAAGGTCCCCCGCAGGCTGCCGCTGGCCATGTCCCACAGCACCGCTAAATTGTCCGAACTCCCGGTCAGCACCCGCGTCCCGTCCGGCGAGAACGACACGGACATGACACCGTCCGTATGCCCGCTGAAGGTCCGGAGCAGGGCGCCACTGGCCACGTCCCACAGCACCGCAAAATTGTCCGAACTCCCGGTCAGCACCCGCGTCCCGTCCGGCGAGAACGCCACGGACCGGACAGAGTCCGTATGCCCGCTGAAGGTCCGCAGCAGCGCGCCACTAGCTGCGTCCCACAGCTTCGCGGTTTTGTCATAACTCCCGGTCAGCACCCGCGTCCCGTCCGGCGAGAACGACACGGACTCGACACTCCACGTATGCCCGCTGAAGGTCCGCAGCAGCGCGCCACTGACCACGTCCCACAGCTTCGCGGTATTGTCATAACTCCCGGTCAGCACCCGCGTCCCGTCCGGAGAGAACGCCACGGACCGGACAGAGTCCGTATGCCCGCTGAAGGTCCGGAGCAGGGCGCCACTGGCCACGTCCCACAGCACCGCTAAATGGTCCGAACTCCCGGTCAGCACCCGCGTCCCGTCCGGCGAGAACGCCACGGACCAGACAGAGCCCGTATGCCCGCTGAAGGTCCGCAGCAGGGCGCCACTAGCTGCGTCCCACAGCTTCGCGGTATTGTCATAACTCCCGGTCAGCACCCGCGTCCCGTCCGGCGAGAACGCCACGGACCGGACAGAGCCCGTATGCCCGCTGAAGGTCTGGAGCAGGGCGCCACTAGCTGCGTCCCACAGCTTCGCGGTTTTGTCATTACTCCCGGTCAGCACCCGCGTCCCGTCCGGCGAGAACGCCACGGACCAGACAGAGCCGGTATGCCCGCTGAAGGTCTGGAGCAGGGCGCCACTAGCTGCGTCCCACAGCTTCGCGGTATTGTCCCAACTCCCGGTCAGCACCCGCGTCCCGTCCTGGGATAACGCGGCGGAGATGACCGTATTGAAGGTCCGGAGCAGGGCGCCACGGGCCACGTCCCACAGCTTCGCGGTACTGTCCCAACTCACGGTCAGCACCCGCGTCCCGTCCGAAGAGAACGCCACGGAATTGACTTCCATTGTATGCCCGCTGAAGGTCCGGAGCAGGACGCCACTAGCTGCGTCCCACAGCTTCGCGGTCGTGTCCGCACTCCCGGTCAGCACCCGCGTCCCGTCAGGCGAGAACGCCACGGACTGGACAGAGTCCGTATGCCCGCTGAAGGTCTGCAACTGGGTGCCGGTGCCGAGATCGAAGAGCGTGGCTGTCCCGGCTCCTTCCCCCGTCAGGAACATCGTCCCATCCGGCGAGTAGGCAACGCAGTACAGAGAGCCATACCCGAACTGCCTGAGGACACGAGGCACCCCAAGGCTGTCGGCCGAGACGTACCCCGTGTCAGGGCCGCCGTAGTCGCTGGCACGGTTACCCATCGCGTCTGCCGCCGCCTGCACCCAGTAGTCGTATGTCGTACCAACCCCCGCCGTTGTGTCGTGGCAGTAGCCGACGGTCTGCCAGCCAGTGAGTGCGGTCTTGACGCCGTCCATGCCGGTGGCCCGCCAGACCTGGTAATGCGTGGCACCGGCCACAGAGTTCCAGGTGATGGTGACGCGGTTGGGGTACAGGCCATCGGAGGCATTCACCCCCGTGGGCCCGGCCAGGGGCAGCATATCCTGGGCCGCCGTCTCGAAGAACTGGCCAGTCAGGACGCCGAGGCCGAGTTCGGAAGCCACGAGCCCACTGCCTTCATACGCTTCGATCTTCCAGTCGTAGGCGCCGTGCGTCAACTCGGGGGACGCGCCGGTGTTGGCCCAGCGCACCGGATTCACGTCGGCACTGGCAGACAGGTTGGCGGTAAGGTAGGTGCTCCAGGAGGCAGCGCCCGCGGCTCTGTAGAGGAACTTGAGGGTCAGGCTGGCGTTTCGGGAGCAGGTCACCGAAAAGAGGAAGGTGCGCGACCGGGTGTAGCCGTCGCCATCGCCATCGACGGCATCGGCCCAGGAGATGTCCGAGAGGGTGGCAGTCAGCGGCACGATGCAATACCCCGTGTCGTAGGCGCTGAAGGCGCTGGCGCTGGCGCCGTCCGCGCTGGCGGCGGCCTTGACCCAGTAGTAACAGGTCGTGCCGGGCGTGGCCGTGCGGTCGTCGTAGGAGGTCGCCACCTGCCAACCGTCGCCGAGTTCCGTCTTGGCGCCGCCCGAACTGGTGGCGCGGTAGACGCGGTAGTGGCTGGCGTCGGCGACGCTGTTCCAGCTTACCCGGACCTTGTCGGGGTAGGAGCCATCTGAGGCGGCAACCCCTGTGGGTGCGGTTAGCGGCGCGAGTTCGTACCAGCAACTGAGCGCATAGCTGGCCGCAGCGCCCACCGTGTACCCACGAACGCGCAGGTAGTAGGTGCCGACTGTGGCGGGCGTGTAGGCGATGCGGAAATTCGAGTCGGTACCGGCATCGTTATCGTAGGCGACGCGGGTGCCCAGTGAACTGCTGCTGTAGAGCTCGCCGTAGGTATCGCTGCCCCCCATGCTCTCGAAGACATACGAGCGCCCGGTCGTCATGTCGATACAGAAGAGGTCGTAGACATCGTCCGCGTTGAGCCCATGGGGGCCATGCGTCGTTGGGGTGGCGGCAACCGCCAAGACGGTGGCGCCGGCCGGGGTATCGTCGCTCGGGTCCCAGGCGTCAGGATACGGCGCCCTCAACCGGCCCATGTCGTAGGCACTCAAGGCGCTGGCGTCGGCACCCGAGGCGCTGGTGGCAGCCTGGACCCAGTAGTAGTGGATCGTCCCAGCTACTGCGGAAATGTCGCTGTAGGTCGTGCCGCTCTGCCAGGTACCCAAGGCGGTCTTCGGCCCGTCGACGCTCGTGCCCCGGGACACCCGGTAATACGTGGCGCCCCAGACGCTGTTCCAGGACACCGCAACTCTATCCGCATAGGTGCCATCCGAGGCCGTCACGCCAGTCGGCGGAGACAGGATGCCCAGGAGAGCGCCGTTCAGGTTGACGCGCTTGCCGGTCTTCACCTTGCCCGAGAGTCCGGCGACGGTGTCGCCACCGGCATAGAGGCGGCCGATAAGGGAGAGATACTCCTCGTGCGGGAACTGCGCCTTGAGAATCGCCAGGCAGCCGGCCACCAGGGGGGCAGCCATGGAGGTGCCATCCAGAGAGGTGTACGAGGTGTCGCTGCTGTAGTAGGTTGAGTAGATGTCGACGCCAGGCGCGGCGATGTCGACCGAGGTGGCGCCGTAGTTGGAGAAGGACGCCAGACCATCGCTTTGGGTGGTGGCCGCCACTGAGACGATGTTGTCCTGAGTGTACGAAGACGGGTAGTGACGGTCGGTGTCGGTGTTGTCACCGTCGTTGCCCGCGGCAGCCACGAAGATGACACCCGCATTTCTGGCCGCGATGATGGCAGACTCCAAAGCCGCCGAACTGGGCCCCCCTCCCCAACTGTTGCTGAGGATGTCGGCTCCGTTCTCCACCGCGTAGTTGATACAGGTGATGGCATCGGAGGCGGCACCACTACCACGGGAATTCTGGAACTTGAGCGCCATGATCCCCACATTCCAGGCGGCACCGACGACCCCTTTGCCGTTGTTTCCAACCGCCCCGATCGTGCCAGCGACGTGCGTCCCGTGGCCGTTGTCATCCATGGGGTTGGAATCGCCGTTGTAGGCATCGATGCCGTACACGTCGTCCGCGTAGCCATTCCCGTCGTCGTCGCGACCGTTGCCGGCGATCTCGCCTGGGTTGCGCCACAGGTTGGTCGCCAGATCCTCGTGGGTGCAGCGCACACCGGTATCGATCACCGCGACCACCACGCCGCTGGCGTCATGGCGAACATCCCAGGCGGTTGGCGCGCTGATCTTCGCCATCGCCCACAGGTCGCCGCTGCCATACGAAGGATCGTTGGGGGTGGCGCCGGTATGGACGATGAAGTCCGGCTCGACAAACTCGCAGGAGGCGTTGGCGGCAAGCTGGGCTTGAGCCGAGGGCACGCTATCCAGCGAGACATCGGGGGCCCGCAGCAGCAGCATGCCATCACGGTCCAACTCCCGCTTGACTGCCAGTCCCAGCCGGGTCAGCATCGCCTCGAAGGCCTGCCGGTCCTGCTCGGGGTTCAGCTTGGCGATCACCTGGTCGGCCACGCATTCCTCGCGCTGCAGCACCACGACCGCGCCGGTGGCCTGCCGCTCACAGTCCTCCGCGACGCGAACGGGGTACTTGAAGGCATCATCTCTCAGGATGTACTCGCGGCGGAAGCGGTTGCCATGCGGGTCGGACTCCCGGTATGCCATGACCTGGCTGCCGTCCCTGTGCGGCGGCAGGGCGAACTCCGCAGGTAGGCGCACGGCCGGACTCGACGGCGTGCCTGTGACGATATCGCCGGGGGCCGCAGGCTGACTCGCAGCCTGGCCGCCCGGGACTGTCGGTGCAGGAACTACGGCGGGAGCCGTGGGTGTGGTATCAGTGCGGCCCGGGCCCTGGAGGGCGCCTGGCGTTGGCACAGTCCGCAGGGCAGACTCGCCCGCATCCACGGCGCCGCTGGCAGACGGTGAAGCCACATTCGGCTCGTGCTGCAACACGACGAAGACAAGAAGGCCCAGACTCATGGCGGCGAGGCCAGCCCACAGCACCTTCCCTGGAGTCATGGTGGTCTGCTTCCCAATGTCATTACCTTCTAGTTCTGCTTGGCAGTGCGGGGCGATCGCCGGTCGCGCGCCGCCCGCCGCGAGGGGTCGGGTGCCTGATGTGGCCTTCGGCAAGAGTTTTCCAAGCTTCGGGTGGGGGTTGCGGTGGCGCCTGGGTGGAAGATCTCAGGTTCGGGCAGGGTGTAACCTGGTCAAGGGGGGTATCCACTTGGCGCAACCGACCGTCACAGGTAGCGTAGGGAGGTTGGACACGGGCGCAAGTCAGCTCCGTAGGGGTTCGCTTGTCTGAGAACCGCAGAGGGTCGAGGGCCTGCC
>CAIZKT010000943.1:0-15665 GCA_903933565.1 uncultured Victivallales bacterium
CAGATACGGCGGAAGCCCTGGCTACGCCAGAGCGGACCGCCGACTCCAGGCGAGATGCTGGTGAGCCGAGGCTTCTGCACGAGCCTCAGCCGTCAGTGCGTGTTGCGCAAGATCAACTCCACGTACTCGAACGACTTGACGGCATCCTGGATGGACGTCTCGGGAATCTGGCGCGTCTTGACGCAGTCGATGAAGTGCCGGTCCTCGTGGAAGAAGCCGTAGAAACGGTAGAACTGGTCGCTGCCCGCCAACTTGGCGCCGCTGAAGTAGGCATTGCTGTCGCCGCCCGCGGCCCCGGCGGAAAGGCTGTATTGCTGGGTGCCATCATGGCGCAACAGCAGCCCCTCGCACTGCGCCCCGCCCATGCCTAGGTTGAGGAAGGCGCTGGCCCCAGGACCATGGATCTCAAACCGGTGAACCCGACCGCCCGTCCGGTAGTTGGCCTTGACGATGCCGATGGTGCCATTGTCGAATCGCGTGACCGAGTTCCACGCATTGATCACGGGTTCCTGGTGCGACGCCGTCAGCGTGTAGGCTTCCACCGGAGTCGCCCCCGCAAGCCAGCGGACCAGGTCCGCGGCATGGATCGTGTCGGACTCGAAAGCGCTCAAACCGCCACGGTCAAAGGCGCCCGTACCGTACTTGTAGAAACACCCCTCGACCTGCGTAACCTGGGTTATCGCATCGAAGGCCCGCTTCATTTCCCGCACCAGAGGAATGTAGCGACGGTTGAAGCCTACCATCAGCAGCCGACCCGTCTCCTCAGCTTTGCGCATCATCCCCTGCGCCTGGTACAGCGTGATGCCCGGCGGTTTCTCCATGAACGTGTCAAGCCCGGCCTGGAGGCAGGCCATGACCACGTGGAAGTGGTTGCACGGCTCCACCAGGCAGAAGATGGCGTCCAGTTTCTCCTGAGCCAGCATCTGGTGATAGCTGACGTAGGTCTTGGGAATCTTGAACTTGTCCGCCGTGCGCCGAGCCTTCTCCTCAACTAGGTCGCACAAGGCCACGACCTCGACGTCGTCCATATCCCGTAGCGAAGGCAGGTGAACGCTGTTGCACATGCCTCCGGCGCCGATCACGCCGACCCGTACCCGTTTCGCCTCACTCATCGCCCCTTACTCCCTTGTCTGACGGCGCGCTTGACGGCCTCGCCGCCCCACGCCGCGCCTGACTGAACGACCGGTAAACTCCCTGACCGACTGGCGCATACAGTGTCCCTGACCAAACTCGCTTTCAACCGGCCCTGCCACGATTTGCGGGGCCTCGACCCGCGCTGCCGCAGTCAGGCAGAGGTCACCGCCACGCTGGGCGGACTGACGAAATCGTGGTAGCGCGCGGCGACGGCCCCCGCCGCCGTCGTCCCCGCGTGGCAGTACACGCGGTAGCGGAACGTCAGGCTTGCGCCCGCCTCAAGCTGATGGCTGCCATCAACCGTGCGGTCGTTCAGGAAATGCGACAGACCAAACGGGTTCGCCGTCATCAACCCGTAATCGCGCACATGCCAGTACGTCGGGTAACGGAAATTCGACGGATGGTCGAAGATCGCCAGACCTACGGTGTGGCCGTTGACCGGCCCATAGTAGTCACACCAGTGCGCCCGCTTGCCCCAGGTCTCGGCTTCGTTCGTCCCGCCATAGGAGTTGACGATGGTGCCCGCCCCGGAGGCGTCCATGCTGCTGGCAACCCGAATGGAGCAAAGCCCGCCCTCTTTAGTGTCCCCAAAGCGAACCGGCCCTTCGCTGGCCCGGAAACTCACCGTGAGGTCGATGGCCCGGCCACTCGCAGGCATATTCCAGACGACCAACTCGCGCTGCTCCTCGAGAACCTTCACGCCGCGCTCAGACACCCAGTCCACCAGGCCGGAGATCCGGCCCGAACAGGGCCCCGCCTCGCAGGCCGTGATGCCGCGCAGCACCTGAGTCGCATGGCCGCGCTCCCGGTTCTCACTCCAGTTGTCGGTGCCGTTCACATCCCCCCAGGCCACCCAGAGGCTCTTGTGGTGCGGATGGTCCTGTTTCTCTCCGGACACATCCGTTCGCAACGGGTAGGCGCGCGTGACGGGGTCGCCATAGGGGCCGATGAGCGGATGCAGGTAAGGCCGGGACCACGCCCGCCCGTAGTGGAACGTCGTGAAGGCGGCCCCACCCACGAGGATGTCAATGTGCTCCGCCTGCTGAACCAGTTGCACCCCAGGCGCAGGCGCCGCCCTCGTCCCCTCGCCCAGGGTGTAGACGCAGGCCGTGCGCGCGGGCTGCGCCGACAACATCCACGTGATCCGCTGGCGTGTACCCTCGACGGCCACGACCTCAAACGGCACCGACCTGGAGGCGTCCGCCTCGGCGCAGAGCGCCAGGCAGCGCGGGTCTAACCCGCCCAAATCCGCCACCACCGATACCGGACAATGCACGCGCTCGTGTTCGCCAGACTGCACCGTGAAGCGAAGTGCCATGGCTAATCCCTCTCGTTTAGGGAACGATCCGTGACGTGGATGCCGAAAAAACGCGCTTGAGAAACTCCAGGCTGGAGCGCGCAATACGCTCGGCCCCAAAGGAGAAGTCGAAGACCTCGACCGAGGCGTAGTCGTCATAGCCAATCTCAGCCAACGCCTGGACCACCGGCGCGTAATCCGTGGCGCCCCAGCCGGGGCCGTTACGGTTGGCGTCGTTGACATGCACGTGGCCGACATAGCCTGCCGCCTCACGGATGATCGCATCCAGCGGCCGACCCTCATCGCACATCGCCTTGACATCAAGGTGAACCCGGAAGCGTGGGTGCCCGATCTCGTCGACCATCCGCAGACCCTCGCGAACCGTGTTCAGCAGATTCGTTTCAGCCCGGGCCAAAGGCTCGATGCAGAGGGTCACCCCGCGTTCCGCCGCCGCAGGCAGCAACCCCTGGAAAACCTCGCGGGCCCACTGCCACGCCTGCTCAGCCGAGACGCCAGGCCTGACCAGACGCTGCTTCGGGGAGCCCAGAACCAGCCGGTCCCCCCCCAGATCGGCACAGAGATGAACCAGAGCCTCGAGATAGTCTTGCGTGGCGCGCCGAATCCCGGCCTCCGGATCGGTCAGAAACAAGCCCGGTGGCTTCACCAGAAGCCAGTGCAAACCGATGATGCGGACCCCGCAGCGCTCCGCCAGCCCGCGCAGACGCTGCCGTTCAGCGACAGGTATCTGCCGGGCATCCTCCGCCAGAGTAAAGGGCGCGACCTCGACCCCCTCGTAGCCAACCTCCCGCGCCAGCCCGATGGCGTCATCGAGAGACCAGCCTTCACAGAACTCGTTGCACATGGCGAACTTCATGTGCTGACAACTCCCGCGGGCAGCGTGCCCGACACGGTTCAAGGCGGCGTCTCTGCCTGCCTCACAGGTGATAGGGCTGGTCCGGCAAGCCGAACTGCTCGGCCAGCCAGCGGTACGCCGTGCGCACCGCCGACGCCGGCGGCCGATGCCCGCTGGCGTGGTCAAGCAGCCCCAATGCCGTGGCCCGGCCATGGAGCGCGTAGGCAACCCGCGCGGCATTGATGTACGGCCAACTGGCGGGACCATCACACTCCCCCGCCAGCAGCAGAAACGCCGTCGGACACGCCGCCGCCAGCAACTCGTGATGCCGCGCCGGCAGGTCAGGCCGACTTACCTGCGCCCCCAAGTACCACGGATCCTGCCAGTTGGTGAAGGAAAACCCGATGCCGAAATCAGACGCAACAATAGCTTTGATCCGACCGTCCAAACAACCATTGTAGAAGGCCATCTTGCCCCCCAGCGAATGACCGACGATCACAACGCGCTCAGGATCAATCCCCGGTTGCGCCAGCAGGAAATCGGTGGCGATCCTCGTGTCGCGGATCAGTCGGCCCATCCCGGTCCAGCGGGGGTGCCGGCGTAGCAGGTCGCCGGCCGCCGCACGCCACCAATCGAAGGCCACTCCAGTGCCGGGGTCAGGCACCGTGTTGTAGGGAAAAGCCTGCCCGCACAGCACCACGTAGCCCTGCTGCACAAGGTGACGCCCGAAATGGATAGTCGGAGCGTCTTGCGGAGCCAGCGTGCCCAGATCGTAACCCATCATCAGGTCCGGGTTGTAGAAGGGCACCAGAGCCACCGGCGAACGCTCGTAAAGGGGTTTCAGCGGACGCCAGAGGGCAACCCGCTGCAGGGAGGAGCCGGAGGTCGGCAACAGGTACTCCTCGGCGACCCCCTCCGGCAGCGTGTACGTGCGCACCTGCCGCGCCTCCACCGGAATCTCTTCCGCTTCCGGTTCCCCGAGGATAAGCTGCCAGCGTCCCAAAATGTCTGCACGCACCCCGGGCCAGGCGGCAAGGGTCGGCGCCACGCCGGACGGAAACACCGGATTCAGGCCTTCGGCGGACACCGGGTCGGCGCCACGCGGTTGGCTGAGTTCCTCACTCACGGTCGACATGGCGACGCACCCTCCGGCCAGTGGCCGTCAGCGTGGCAGCGGCCGACTAAGCATGGCCACCAAGAGCTTGATTGCGTTGGCGAGGTCCGTGGCACTGACCGTCTCCGACGGCGAATGCACATACCGGCAGGGGATGGACAGACAACCGCTCGGAACGCCCTCCCGGCTCGTCTGCATGGCCCGCGCGTCGGTCGAGCCCCCAGGCAACACCTCAAGCTGGTAGGGAATGCCCTCGGCCTGGGCCGTATCCATCATCCACTCCTTGACCCACAAAGTGGCCAGCATGCCACCATCCTTCACCTTGATCGCCGGCCCGGCATCCAGGGAAATCGCCATACGAACCGCCGGCTCGGGGGTGTCTCCGCACAACGTGACATCCACCGCTAGCCCCACCTCGGGCGCGATGCCAAAGGCAGCCGTCGTGGCGCCGCGGGCGCCCACCTCCTCCTGCGCACTGAAAACAAAATAGCAGTCGTGTGGCGTCCGCGGCAGAGCCCGCAAGGTCTCGATCAGGACCGCACAGCCGACCCGGTCGTCCATCGCCTTGGCGGTCCAGTGGCCGCCTACCTCCACCATCGGCTGCAGGAAGCAGGCCGTGTCACCCAACTTGACCGGACAGCTAGCGCGGCCTGTAGCCCCAACGTCGAGGAACAGCTTGTCCATGCCCGGCACCTGCTCTCCGCCAGTCAGCTTCTCGTAACTGATGACGCCCACCGTGCCGTTGTCGAACAGGACACGACCGCCAACTTCCAGCAACGGACTGACTCCGCCAACCGGCTGCACTCGCACAAATCCCTTCTCGTCGATGTAGGACACCATCACCCCGATCTCATCCATGTGCGCCGCCAGCATGACCCGGCTGCCGCTGCCGTCTCCCCGTTTGAGCGCGATGAGGTTGCCCAAGGCATCGCTGCGGACCTCATCAACGAGGCCGGCAATCTCCTGCAGGATGAGCGCCCGGACCTTCTGCTCATGCCCGGAGGGGCCAAACGTCTCCACCAGTCTACGCAGGGTCTCTTTCATGGACTGCATCTCTCCAGAGCTCTGTCGGCTTCCGCCAGCACCTCGGGAGTCAGCCGTCGCAGAGACTGCTCCAGCAGATCCACCGTCTGACCCAGATCACGCTTGCTCAGCATGGCTGTCGGCGAATGAATATAGCGGCAGGCAACGCACACCGGCAGGCTTGGCACCCCGATCCGCGCCAGGTGAATCGCCCCCGCATCCGTCGCCCCCTTGCCCGGTTGCTTGATCTGGCAGGGCAGGCCCATCTCCTGCGCCGTCCGCAGGACATGCCGCACCAGCCGCGGGTCCGCCATCACCGAGCGGTCGGCCACACTGATCACCGGCCCCTTGCCCAGCTCCGTGGTCGGACTCTCATCGCGCTTCTTGGGACTGTCATCGCAGATCGTTCCCTCCAGCACAAAGGCCAGGTCCGGCGCTACCGCAAACGCCGCCACGCGGGCGCCGCGCATACCGATCTCTTCCATCGTCGTAAACACCGGGTGGAAGGCGAACGGGTACGGCCCGCGGCGCACCAACTCGATCAGCATGGCGCAGCCCGCCCGGTCATCAAAGGCCTTCCCCACAACCACGCCGCCCAGGTCCTGAAAGCGCGTGGCGAAGACCGCATACTCGCCTTTGCCCACGATCTTCTCCGCCTCCGCCTTGCCGCTGGCCCCGATATCGATCACTAGTTGCTCGATGGGCATGGCCCGACTACGCTCGTCTGCCGTGGTCTTGTGGACCGGCTTCACGGCGATCACCCCGGGCAGGCGTTCCTTACCGACGATCACCCGCTTGGCGGGCAGAACCCGGGCATCGATGCCTCCAACCGTAACAAAACGCAAGAAGCCCGCCTCGTCGGCGTGCGTCACCATCAAACCGACCTCATCCATGTGGGCTGCCACCATGACCTTCAGCCCCTCAGACGTGCCCCGCTGCAGGGCCAGGACATTCCCCAGATGATCCACCCGGCAGCAGTCGACCCGGTCGCGGAGCTGCTCCAGCACCAGAGTGCGCACGTCCTGCTCACAGCCGGATGGCCCGAAGGCATTGGAGAGCGCTTCCAGGATCATTTCGCGCTCCCCTTGCCGTCGGGCGCCGTCCAGTTGAGACGGTCCATGAAATCTCCGCCCATCCCCGCGATGAACAGCGCCAGCAGCCGACCCGTGCGCTGCACATCGCGGACGCAGATCGTCTCGGCGGGAGTATGCATACTGCGCTCCGGTAACCCCAGCAAAGCCGTGGGAATACCCTCCCGCGTGATCTGCATGGCGTTGGCGTCGGTCCCGGTACCGCCCGGAGCCACAGCCGTCTGTACCGGAATCTCGTACAGGTCCGCCACCGCCTTCAACTCACGCCACAGCGCCGGATGGATGTTCGGCCCAATCACCAGCGCTGGACCTTTGTCTAGTTCGATCGCCTCGGGACCATCGAAACCCGGTTGCCGCGCAAAACCGACGTCGATGGCAATCCCGACGTCGGGGGCGATCCCAAACGTGCTGGTGCAGGCGCCACGCAATCCCACTTCTTCCTGCACGGTGGCCACTGCGTACACGTCCCAGGCGTGCGACATCTGCCGCAGCAGGTCCAGGCAGACGACCATGGCCCCAAGCGCGGCCCGGTCATCTAACGCCTTGCCGACCAGCCGGCCGTTCTTCAGTTCGGTACACGTGGCCCGCAGCGTCACCGTGTCCCCAACCCGTACCAGCGTCTTCAGTTCCTCCGCGGCCAAGCCGACGTCAATGAACAAATCCTCCATCGCCGTCGGCCGACCCGCTTCCGCCGCATCCAGCACATGCGGGGGACGACTGCCAATCACCCCCGGTAACGCCCGCCGACCATGAACCAGCACCTCCTGGCTGGGCAGCGTGCGCACATCGAAGCCACCCACCTCGGTGAAGCGCAGGAAGGCGCCCTCCACCAGCGTCACCATCAGGCCAATCTCGTCCATGTGCCCCGCCAGCATGAGGCGCCGACGCGGCTCCGGACCACTGCCGCGCTTGAACGCAATCAGGTTGCCCATGGCATCGGCCCGCACCTCGTCGGCAAGCGCCGTAAACCGCTCCCGCACAACCCCGGCAACCCCGACCTCGTAGCCGGAAATGCCACTGGCCTCCGAGAGTGTCTTAAGAAACGGAATCACATCCACCAGACGCATCCCTTTCAACAAGCCCGCCGGGGAACGTAGCCAGTCAAGCAACGAATTCCATCACCTCAGGGCGCCACACGGATCCAGATGGGCGTGCCGGCGGAAATCAAGGTTTCGCCCAGCAGGGGGCGGCACCCTCGCCCCGGCTCAGTATCCGTCCACACCAACCAGGCCGCCGGAAAGTCCGCCGCAACCATGTCCGCCCCAGGCGCCGCGTAGGCCCAGCCGGCAGGCCACGTCCCGACGCCAGAGCCCGCTATCCCACGTATCCGCAACGTGCCCGGACGAGAGGCGAAGACGCGATAGGCACCGCCAAACTGGGGGACCGACGCCCCAGCCAATGCCACCGGCAGCCCACCACGATAGCCATGGAAGGCGCCGCGAACCAACGCCCCGTCGGCGCGCCCGGCGCCCTCCGTCAAGATGCCTGCCACCGAGTCCACCGCCACCACCATCACCCCCACCGCGTTCCAACCGGAGGCTAGGGTCAAGACCTGAGTCGTGCCCAACCGCGTCGCCGCGTAGACCTCCGGGCCCACGTTCCCGGCAGCATCCGTCAACCACAGGCGCAAACTCAGATCGCCCTGGGGCAAAGACGCTATCGAAACCCCGGAAACCCGCTGCGACACGCTGGTGATCGTGCCGACGCCAGAGACCCCGCCGCGCCCCATGGCAGCGGCCGAAATCTCGTATGAGTACGTTGACCCCACCTCGCCATTGCGAATCAGGAACGCCAGCTCGGCCGTCTGCGACTGGTCAACAAAATCCCCCTCGAAACTGACCTCATAGCGCACCGGGGCCGCTGTATCCTTGCTGAGATCGTAGTTGTAGACCGTGACATTGCCGACCCCATCGCTCACGCTCAAGGTGAGCGTGAACGGAATGTCCCCGATGGCGACAAACTGTGGCAGGTCATGCAGGGCACTCGTCCCCGCCGCAATCTCGACCCACGTCGACCCATCCAGAGAGGCCCTGACCGTGACCGGCGCCTCCGAGGCGGTGAAGCGGAATACCTCCGAGCCGTTCACCCGACTGGAGGCCGTGGGCGACTCCAACACCAGGGTGGGCATAACGGTGTCCTTGACGATGGAGGCGCTGTGCGTCTCGGCGCTGCTGTTCCCCGCGGCATCTCGCGTCAGGACGTGCAGCAACAGGGTGCCGTCGGGCAAAGCCGCGGTGTTCAGCCCCGACAGACTGAACGTGCCACCCGCACCGATCGGCAGAGTCCCGCTGAGTTCCGTAGCTCGGCTCAGAGACGCCAAGGTGTAGACTAGCGTGGCCCCCGCCTCGCCTGTCCCCTCGAAGTCAAAGCGGCCCACGTTTCCCGCATTGAGGATAAGTGTGACGCGGTTGAGCGCAGGCGCGGCGGGCGGCACGGTATCCTTCAGGGCAGTATGGCCAACGCCGTAGGTGCTCTGGTTGCCCGCCGCATCCCGCGCCGCCACCGTCAGCGCCAACGTCCCCTCCGCCAGGCCGGTCACGTCGACGCCGGACACGGCATAGCGCCCGTCTGCGGCCGCCACCACACTGCTCGCAACCGTCGCCAAACCGCCACTCGAAACGAGCCGGTACAGCACCGTCGACAAGGCCTCCGCCTGACCCGCACAGCCGAAGGCCAGGGCATTCGCCTGGTTCACCGGCTGCGTCCAGGTCGCGATGGAGGGCACAGCAGGCGCAACCACGTCCTTCAGCACCTGGCTGGTCGCTGGGAGACCTGAATTCCCAAACGTGTCGGCCAGGGTCACGGTCAACGTCAGCATCCCGTCCGGCAGGACCGACACGTTCAGCGGCCCCAGACTCGACACCGGCGCCGCCACCGGCAACGACCCGCTAACCGGGGCGCCACCACCTGCGCTCTGCACAACATAATGGCAGACGGTGGTTACCTCGGCGCCCGAGAGCTCGAACCTGAACTGCGTCGAGTTGACCGCGTTGATGTAGGCCGGCTCGATGCGCACCGAGTACCCCGCTGGGGCCACTGTGTCCTTTTCCACCGTGGCGCTCACCGCGCCGCCGGCATTGCCGACCACATCGCGGAGCAGTGCCTGCACCGTGAGCCGGCCATCCTCGAGCCCCTCCACCGAAATCGCCGGACTCGTCTGCGTCGCCGTCAAGACGCTGAAGCTGCCCGATACCGCGGCGCGTCCCGCCGAGGCGATGCTGTACTCGCACACCGACCCGATCTCGGCCGCGCTCAGGGTGAAGCTCAGAGCCTGCCGGTTCGCGGCGTTGATCCGCACCTGGTCGATCGACAGGCCGTACCCCGCCGGCCCCGCCGTGTCCTTCACCAGCCCCACCTGCGTGCGGCCCACATTCCCGGCCACGTCGGCGGCGCGCAGGTGCAGCACAACCGCACCCTGCGCTAAGGCGTCGAAGCCCGCCACCGCACCCACCGTGCTGACTCCGCTTGCCACCGGCGTCCACAGAGTTTGGTTGAACGACGCCTCCGTCTGGCTACCCAACGTGTCATTCGTGAACGCGATGACCGCGGCGCCATTCACCCGGCTGGAAGCCAGCGGCGCTACCAGCGTAAGCACGGGGGCAACCGTGTCCTTCAGGGCGGTATGACCAACGCCGTACTCGCTCTGGTTGCCCGCCGCATCCCGCGCCGCCACCGTCAGCGTTAACGTCCCCTCCGCCAGGCCGGTCACGTCGACGCCGGACACGGTATAGCTCCCGTCTGCAGCCGCCACCACACTGCTCGCAACCGTCGCCAATCCGCCACTCGAAACGAGCCGGTACAACACCGTCGACAAGGCCTCCGCCGGACCCGCACAGCCGAAAGCCAAGGCATTCGCCTGGTTCACCGGCTGCGTCCAGGTCGCGATGGAGGGCACAGCAGGCGCAACCACGTCCTTCAGCACCTGGCTGGTCGCTGGGAGACCCGAGTTCCCAAACGTGTCGGTCAGGGTCACGGTCAACGTCAGCATCCCGTCCGGC
The DNA here is from genome assembly GCA_903933565.1 of uncultured Victivallales bacterium. Lineage (GTDB taxonomy): Bacteria > Verrucomicrobiota > Lentisphaeria > Oligosphaerales > JAFGRS01 > CAILUI01. Next base: position 10,511 of record CAIZKT010000943.1, read on the forward strand.
AAGGCGGACACGCTCAGCGGCCCCAGGCTCGACACCAGCGCCGTCACCGGCAACGACCCGCTAACCGGGGCGCCGCCACCCGCACTCTGCACAACATAGGCGCAGACGGCGGTTACCTCGGCACCCGAAAGCTCAAACCTGAACTGCGTCGGGTTACCCGCGTTGATGTAGGCCGACTCGATGCGCACCGTGTACCCCGCCGGCGCCACCGTGTCCTTCTCCACCGTGGCGCTCGCCGCGCCGCCGGCATTCCCGGCCACATCGCGCAGCAGGGCCTGCACCGTGAGCCGACCATCCTCGAGCCCCTCCACCGAGATCGCCGGACTGGCCTGCGTCGCCGTCAAGACGCTGAAGCTGCCCGACACCGCGGCGCGCCCCGCCGAGGCGATGCTGTACTCGCACACCGACCCCACCTCGGCGGCGCTCAGGGTGAAGCTCAGAGCCTGCCGGTTCGCCGCGTTGATCCGCGCTTGGTCGATCGACAGGCCGTACCCCGTCGGCCCCACCGTGTCCTTCACCAGCCCAACCTGCGTGCGGCCCACATTCCCGGCCACGTCGGCGGCCCGCAGGTACAGCACCACCTCGCCCTGCGCCAAGGCATCAAAGCCCGCCACCGCGCCCACGGCACTGACACCGCTCGACACCGCGGTCCACTGAACCTGGTCGAACGACGCCTCCACCGGACCCGCCCCCCCATCGGCCGTAAACGTGATCAGCGCGGCGCCATTCAGCCGCGCCCCGGACGCCAAACCGCAGCTCAGCACCGGCGCCGTCGTATCGATCAGCAGTGCCCGTGAGGCCGACCAGACGCTGCGATTGCCGGCCGCGTCGACAGCCGCCAGTTCTATCCCATGCGCCCCCAGCGCCAGTGCGGTGCCGGTGTGGTCCAAGGTCCAGGCGCCGCCGACGCCGGTCAAAACGCTCCCGATGATGACCCCGTCAAGCCGAACGTCGACGCTCGCTCCAACTTCGGCCTGGCCCGCGAAAACGAGGGTGCGATCATAGGTGATCAGATCGCCCGCCACACCAGAGTCCAGCGTGACGCCGGTGAGCGTCGGAACCGCCGGCGGTACCCCGTCGTACACGAACGGGCGAGTGCCAAACACCGACTGCATATTTTCTACCAAGTCAACCGCCCGGCTCTCCGCCCGGTAACTCGCGCCCTGCGTCAGGCTGGCCAACGGCACCGCCAGACGCCAGTTCTGCGTGCCGCTGGCACTGATCCACAGGGCGTCGTTGTCCTCCCAGCCACTCCCATTCCAGTAACTGACCTCACCGGCCAGAACGCGGCGCAAGCGCACAGACACGGAGGCCACGCCCGTCAGAACGTCCGCCGCGGTCCCTTCGACCCACCCCGGCCAGGACAGCGCTCCCACCAGCGCCGGCGTACTCACCGTCGATAGCGGCAGTCCGGCATCGTAGAGAAAACTCCCGGTAACGGCGGGAGACTGCACGTTCCCAGCCTGGTCCAGCGCCCGACACCAAACCGCGTAGGTGGAGCCGCTGAGCAGTTGGCTGCTGGACAGCGCCAACTCCCACGACGTGCTGCCCGCAGCCGTGTTCCACACCTCCGCAACCCCCCAACTCAAGCCGCTCCAATACCGCCCGTCCGAAACACGCTGCACCGCAACCTCGACCCGGCTCAGACCGCTCAGTGCGTCGGCGCCCGTCCCCGCTATGTGCCCCGACCAGGAAACCGGCCCATACGCACTCAGCAAGGTCAGGACAGATGACGGCGGCGTGGCGTCGTAGAGGATCGCGTCGGAGGTCTCATAGGTGTTGCCAACCTCGTCGCGAAAACGCCCCGTCACGCTCTTGCCGCCTTCCCCCCCCGCCAGCGTCCAGGACCGACTCTCGGCGATCGCCTCCCACGGCGTCCAGGCCCCGCCAGCGTTGCTGAAGGACATCTCGCTGGCGTCCAGCACGGTAACGGCCAGCGTCACCTCACGGCGGTTGGTCACCAGCGGATTGTCCGCACCGATCGAGAAGCCCCCCGTCGGCGCGGAACTGTCATACTTGATCAGTACGGTGGTCGCGTCAGTCTGTACGTTGCCCGCCCGGTCGATGGCACGGCTGCTCACCGAGTACGTCGTGCCGTCGGTGAAAATGGCCACCGCCACGGGCTGGCTCCAAACCCCGCCGCTCACCGCCACCGGCAAACGGCATTCCCCCAACTGCCACTCCGTGCCATTCCAGAACCTCCCGCCCGGACGCTGGATCGAGAGGTCAATGCGGGCGACCCCGGCGGCCCCCGTGTCCGCCGCCAATCCCGAGATCGCCCCCGGCCACGTACCGGGACCAAAGGTGACAGGAAGACTCATCCCCGAGGTCGGCGGGTCAACATCCAGCACCACCGAGTCGCTGGTGGCGAGAAGGTTGTGGGTAACCGTGTCCTTGAACTCAGCGTAAACCGTCCTCGACCCACCCCCGCCCGCCGTCAGAAGATGGCCCACCACCGTCGGCGCGTACGGCACCCACACCGACGGGAAGGACGCCTCCCCCTCGTTGCGAAAACGCATCTCGAGAGGGTTCTCCGCCGGAACCGCCACCACCGAGCAATACAGCGTCACAGTGGTGGAGTTCACATAGAGAGGGTCACCGAAGCCAATCGTGAAGCCGCCGGCGGGAAGCCGCGAATCAAACACGAAGTCAGACTCCACCGGCGTACTGGCAGCATTCCCCGCCACATCCGTAGCCTTGGCACGGATCCTGTACCCACGCCCATCGCCGCCGGCACTGAGCACATCCACAGACAGGGGTACGCTCCAGGCTTCACCAGCCAGTACCGCCACCCGCCACGACTCCGCCGCCACCCAGTCCGACCCATCCCAATACTCGGGATCGCCCTCGCCCACGGGCAACCTGCCAATCGTCGCCTGCACCAGGACAACCCCACTGCCCGAACTGCCATCGGTCGCCACCCCCACCACTACCCCGGACCATGACAAGGGCCCGTACCCGCCACGCGTCGTGATGGCCGTCGTGGGCGACACACTGTCGAGCAGGACCCCGTCGGATACTTCCAGAAGGTTCGCCGCCGCGTCCCGGAACTGCCCGTCAACCGTCTTGGCGCCTTCACCCTCGGTCAATACCCACCCGGGACGCAGCGCCGCTATCGACTCCCAGGCACTGAAGCCGCTGCCGGCGTTGCGAAACCGCATCGTCGTCGCCCCCGTAACCGCAATCTGCAGCGTGACCTCACGCACCCTCACCGCACCCGTCCCGGGCGCTCCTACCGTGAACGTGCCCTCCGGGGCCACCGCGTCGTACGCAAAGGAGCGCTCGGCGGCTGGACTCTGCTCGTTGCCGGCCCAATCCAGCGCGCGGCTCCAAACCGTGAGCTGCGCCGCCGCCGGCATCTGTAAGACCGGCAGGCCCACACTCCAGGAGGCGACCCCCGCGGCGGTGACCCAGGTCGCACCCGTCACCCACCCCGTGCCGTCCCACTCCTGCCCACTGTCGGAACGCTGGCAGCGCACCCCAACACGCTGCACTCCGCTCAGGGTGTCCAGGGCCGTTCCACTGATCTCGCCCGGCCAGTTCAGCGGCCCGTACGTGCCACTGCTCGACACCGCGGAGAACGGCTGGGCCGTGTCCAACGTCACCGTGTCCGTGGCCGCAAGTACATTTCCCGCCAGATCTCGAAACTCGCCATGTACCGTCTGCGCCCCATCGCTCTCCGCCAGAGACCACGCCGACGCTGCCGCAGACGCAATCCACCCCCCCCAGTCGCCATTGGAGTTGCGGAAACGCATGTCCGCGGCGCCGCTCACGCTCACCGTCAAGGTCGTCGCCACACTGGACACATACGCCGGATTTCCGACCCCAACCGTGAAACCGCCCTGTGGTGCCGTCCGGTCCACCGTCAACTCGCCCGAAGTCCCGTCGCTGCCGCGGTTGCCCGCTGCATCCGTAGCCGTTACGCTGACGTCGTAAACCCCTTCCGCCAGATCCTCCGCCAGAACCGTACCGAGGTCCAGAGACCAGCCGTCAATCCCGTCGTTGACCGCCGCCGCCGTCACACCGGAAACCGTGACCTCAACCGCCGCCCCAGCCTCGGACACCGTGCCGCGCAGCGTAGGCTTACCCGCCGCCGTGACCTGCGGGGTCACGCTCACCGTCGGCACGATCAGGTCGAATAGAAAAGTCGCCGCGCCCACCGACGTCGATCCCGCCTCCCCAAACGCCAAAACCCGCAACGGCACCGTTTGCCCATCCCCGCCCTCCAGGTAAAGCGCCGTGCCCAGGGGCAGCTCCTGACTGCCGGCATCAGGGGTGCTGCCATCCAGCGTATACACCACCCGCTCCGCATACTCCGAACTCACCGCAACCTCGACGGCGTGGTTGTACGAACCGCCCGCAGGATGGATCACCACCGGCCCCGCTGGCCGGTACACCAAAACCGACCCTGCTACCGCTGCTATCGTTTCGGCGGGGTAAAAAGGATCCAGGTTACGCGCATAGGGTGGAAAAACCGCGTAGAACCTCAGCGCCTGCGTCCCCCGCGCCAACCCCTGTACCGAGAACCCAAACACAGCCGACTCGCTGCCGCCGGTCGAGCTCCGGACCCGCCAGCCGGAATCTCCAGGCAGCTCCGATCTCTGCAGCCCGAACGACACCAGTCCCGAACCGGGCGTCGCCACCATGAACGTGGCCGGCACCACCGCTTCACCCGGGTAATCCACGTTGTAGAGGCGAGCTGGGTTGACCCAAAGCGACCCCGGATCAATCTGTAGCGCCGCAGGGTCACACTCCACCCATACTTGCAGCTCCTTCAGCACCGGGCAGGTGACCGACACACGCACCGCAACCGTGTTCCCCACCCCCACCGCATAGGTGCCGAGAGTGATCGTCGTCGACGCCCAAGCGCCCAGGCTCGCAACCGCCAACATACAGACCAGCCTGTTTACGCTTGAGGCTCTTGCAGAACCCCCGAACGCCTCGCGAACCGCGCTGGAGGGCGAGCGGCCACAGGCGCGAAGGCGCCCGCGAGCCGAGGGTTCCGCAAGAGCCTCGACTGCCCAGGCGGGAGAAGTGCCCACACGGCGAGCCCCAGTCAGCCCCTGAATCAGGAGCCCGGGCTTCGGGACGACGCCTTCTCCCTACCGGGGCTTACTTCTGGGCGCCGCCCGCGGCCGGTTTCGGCAGCTTGCCC
>CAIZKT010000944.1:0-8283 GCA_903933565.1 uncultured Victivallales bacterium
AACCGCGTCCATCCCTGGAGCCCGCGATGCCAAGCCCGTTTCGGGCAGGTTCGCGGTATCCGCCGTCCGCAAGACCGCCGTCCACAAGACCCAGAGACGGCGGAAGCCCCGGCAGTGCCGGTGCGGACCGGAAGGGAACCGCGTCCATCCCTGGAGCCCGCGATGCCAAGCCCGTTTCGGGCAGGTTCGCGGTATCCGCCGTCCGCAGGACCGCCGTCCGCAAGACCGCCGTCCACAAGACCCAGAGACGGCGGAAGCCCCGGCGGTGCCGGTGCGGACCGCCGACTCCAAGGCGCCTACCGCCCGGAATAAGAAACCGCCATGGAACGAGGGGGTCCCTTTCCCCTCTCTGCTTGGCGTCTTGGCGTCTTGGCGAGATAGTAGACCCGTTGAACGTCACTTGGCATGAGCCTCTCGGGAGCTTTTCGATGCCGCGTCCGACCCAGGCCATCGTCGACCTCGCCGCCATTCGGCACAACCTCACCGTCGTGCGCCGCCTCGTCGGCCCCGGCCCGAAACTGCTCATCCCGGTCAAGGCCGACGCCTATGGCCATGGAGCGCTGCCCGTGGCGCGCCTGTGCGAGCAGCTCGGGGTCGAGATGCTGGGCATCGCGACCGTGGAGGAGGGCATCGCCCTGCGGGAGGCCGACCTCCGCCTGCCGCTGGTGCTGCTCGGCAACATCCTCCCCTCCGAAGCCACCGCGGTGGTCCGCTACGGTCTGACGGCATCCCTGAGTGACGCCGCCGTAGCCGATGCTCTTTGCGCGGCGGCACGGCAGACCGGGGAGCGTCTCCCGGTGTTTATCGAGGTAGATACCGGCATGGGCCGGATCGGCGTGTACCCCTACGAGTTGGCGGAGCGTTTCATCGTGGCTACAGCGGGGCGGCCAGAGCTGCGCCTGCTGGCGGTCTTTAGCCATTTTCCCAGTGCCGATGAAGCGGATGCCAGTTTCGCCCGGGAGCAGGTGCGTCGCCTGCAAACCGTGCGCCGCGGGGTGGAGGCGGCCGAGGTCTGCGTGCCGTACTGGTCCATGGCCAACAGCAGCGCCGTCTACGCTCTTCCCGAAGCGCACTTCGATCTCGTCAGACCCGGCATCATGGTCTACGGCTACCCCCCTTCCCCCGACGGCAGTGCCGCCGCGGACCTGCGTCCGGCCATGAGCCTGCGCAGCGCCATCGTCTTCCTCAAGCGCGTCCGCCGCGGCACCTCCCTCGGCTATGGGCGCACCTACGAGGTGTCCGCGGACGATTCGCTGGTGGCCACCGTGCCGATCGGCTATGCCGACGGCTATCCGCGCGCCCTTTCGAACCGCGCGCCGGTGCTGATCGGCGGGCGCCGTTACCGCGTCTCGGGGCGCATTTCCATGGACCAGATCACCGTCGATCTCGGGCCCGGCGGACAGGCGCGGGTAGGCGACGAGGTCGTGCTGATCGGCAGACAAGGGGATGCGGCCGTGTCCGTCGCGGAGATTGCGGACCTCCTGGGCACGATCGTCTACGAGGTGACCTGTGGCGTGAGTCGGCGGGTTCCCCGAACCTGGCTCCACCCCGACGAAGCCTGAACCGAAAGCTCGGCGCTTGTGGAGTACCTCCGGGGACTCCCCGTGCGGCGGCAGAGACTCGCGGCAGTGAGTCGCCGACGCCGCTTTGGCTGAGACCTCCAGCGCGGGCGACAGGCGCCCGCCAAAGCGGTGTCGCGTTCGCCCGGGGGGCGGACTTGCCACCGCACTCCATATCGCGGCGGTGCCAGTAAACCTAGCCGCAGGGGGAGGCTGGAGCGGCACGGTGATGGCCTGGTGCCATCCGCGCGATCACGGATTGCCGAGGCCCAAGACCCCGGCCAGGACCGGCGCCAGGGCGTCTGCGATGAGCATGAAACCATAGTCCGAGGGGTGCAACCCGTCCGCGCTCGGGTAGAAAGCGCTGTCGCCATAGAGGGTAAAGGCGTCGAAGACATGCACGTGGCGGTCTCCGGTGGCCCGCATCGCGGCGCAGACCTCCTGTACCAGCCCGTTGACCGCGTAGGGCGTCTCCTGGCCGACCGTGTGCAGCCGGGTCATCAGCACCATCGGCGTCTCCGGCCAGCGCTGGCGCAGGCGGGCCACGAAGGCTGCATAGCGCTCCCGCATCAGGGGCAGGTCGTTGAGGATCGGGCCCATGACGAAGCAGGCCGCCTCGATCTCGGCCAGACAGTCGGCAATCTCCGGCTCACAGCGACCGTCGCCCGCAAATCCGAGGTTGACGATGTCCAGGCCCAGTTTCCGACCCACCAACGCCGGAAAGTTCATCGAGCCGCGTGAAGCGCAGCCGCCCTGCACAAAGGAGGTGCCGTAGAACACCACCGGCCGCGGCAGGCGAAAGGCGGTCGGCGGCTCGAGGCGGGCCTCGGGGTCGAGGCCGAGGTCGAGGCTCTTCAGCTTGGCGTACATGGGCAGGTAAAGCGTATACTCACGCATCTGCCCATCAGCCCGGACGGGCAGCGCCAGTTCGTAGGGTTCCTTGGCGCTGACCGGGGTGGCAACCCAGCGGAAGACCATCTGCCCGGGAGGCCCCTCGTAGAGCTCGATGCCGGCCATGGCCATGCTGCTCATCACCGGCCAGGGGAAGCCGTCATTGCCGTGGTCAATGCGCAGCCGCAGGGTGCCTGAATTGGTGCGGAAGCGCAGGCGCCCGCCGGACGGGTGCTGGGCGAAGGTCCAGACGCCGGCGTTGACGGCAGAGACCCGCCGCGGCAGGCGGATGTACGCCCCCTCGTTCTCCTGCAGCCAGCAGAGGCCGTTGACGGTGAACGCGCCGCTGCTGCCCGCCTGCCAACGCAGCAGGCGCTCTTCGAGATGGAACTGCACGGGTCCAACCACGAAGGCAGCGCCCTCGGGAGGCAAGGCGGTGCGGAAGGCGATCTGCCCGACCTCGCGGAGGTAAAGAGGGGAAGGGCCCCAGGCCCGGGCCTCCACCTGCCGCCACTCAGGCGTGGCCAGAGACACGGTCTCGCCATAGCCCCGCCGCAGCACGAAGGTCAACGGCTGCGGGGAAGCGCTGACCGGCTTTACCCAGAAGCTCACGGAATCAACCCGCCAGTCGGCCTTGTCTTCGGGGCGCCCGCTCAGCGCGCTCAAGCTCAGCGAGTTGTCCTCGGAGAAACGCTCGTCCGGCGCCGACGGTTCCCGCAGACGCACCAGCACGGTCGCCTCGCCATCCGGGGTGCGCTCGGCGGACGGTTCCACCCGGGCGCGCTTGCCGCCCACCCAGGGCGCGGCGGCCACCGGCACCGTAAAGCTGACCTGGCGCGGTGCTTCCGCGCCCGACCCGACCCCCATCAAGATCGCTGCCATCAGAAGGCCCCCATACCACCGCGACGCCATACTCCGGGACTCCTCTCCTCGCCATCCGGGTCGCCCGAGCGCCACGCCCGAGCGCCACGCCGCGAGCCTACCGTCAAAAGGGCCGGAAGGCAAGCCGAGGCCCCCCGTGGCGGTTCGATTTTTTCCACATGGAAGGGCAGGAATGGGGTTGACATTTCTCGATCATACGGCTAATGTTGGACATCACTGGCTAATACTGGCGAATGCAGATTCACGCGATTTAGGGAGTAAAGCCAATGGCTGCGGATGTGCTGACGCTAGACGAAGCGGCTGCCTACCTCAAGGTGTCCACGAGCACCCTGTACAAACTGTTGCAGTCGGGGCGCATCCCGGCGCGGAAACTGGGGCGGCGCTGGCGCTTTGCCCGGGAGGATCTGGAGCAGTGGCTGCGGAATCCGCAAGGCGGGGTGGTGGCGGCGGCGGGCCCGGTAGCGGGGTCGGCGAACAAGGCTCCTGTGGCGAGCGGCGCCGGGATGATCAGCGACCTGTTGCGGGAGGAGCGGACTTTTGAGCCCTCGTTGGCCTTTGCGGCTCAGGCGAACTTCGCGGACCCTGGCATCTACGAGCGGGCGCAGGCCGAAGGTCCGCGTTTCTGGGAGTCCTTCGCTTCGGAGTTGCACTGGTTCCGGAAATGGGATCGGGTTCTGCAGTGGGAGCCGCCCTACGCCAAGTGGTTTGTGGGGGGACAGACGAACATCAGCTACAACTGCCTGGATCTGAATCTAGAGAAGGGACTGCGGAACAAGGCCGCCATCATCTGGGAGGGGGAACAGGGCGAGAAGCGCACCCTGACGTATTGGGATTTGCACCGCCAGGTGTGCAAGTTCGCCAATGTTCTGCGCGGCCTGGGGGTAGTGAAAGGGGACCGGGTAGCGATCTACATGCCGATGGTGCCAGAGCTTGCCATCGCCATGCTTTCCTGCGTTCGCATCGGGGCAGTGCATTCGGTGGTCTTCGGCGGGTTTTCCGCCGAATCGTTATCGGACCGGATCAACGACGCCCAGGCCAAGGTTCTGATCACCGCGGATGGGGGATTTCGCCGGGGGGGGCTGATCCCGCTGAAGCACGATGCGGACTACGCCTTGCGGCAGTCACCGGGGATCGAGCACGTCATCATCGTCCGCCGCGGGAATTTCCCGGTGCGCCTGACGCCCAAGCGCGATCTTTGGTGGGACGAGCTGATGCAGTCGGCCTCGGCGGACTGCGCCGCCGAACCGCTCGATTCTGAGGACATGAGTTACATCCTCTATACCTCGGGGACGACGGGTAAGCCGAAGGGCATCGTACACACCACGGGGGGTTACATGGTGGGGTGTTACGCCACCAGCAAGATGGTCTTCGACCTGAAGCAGGACGATGTCTACTGGTGTACGGCAGACATCGGCTGGGTGACGGGGCACAGCTACGTCGTCTACGGGCCGCTGAGTAACGGCGCTACGCTGGTGATGTACGAAGGGGCGCCGGACTGGCCGGACCGAGACCGCTTCTGGGCCATCATCGAGGAGTACGGGGTCACCATCCTGTACACGGCGCCGACGGCCATTCGCACCTTCATGAAATGGGGAACCGAGCCGGTGGAGCGGCATGACCTGTCGAGCCTGAGGCTGCTGGGCACCGTGGGTGAGCCGATCAACCCCGAGGCGTGGATCTGGTACTTCAAGAATATCGGCAAGGGAAATTGCCCGATCGTCGACACCTACTGGCAGACCGAGACCGGCCATATCATGATCACGACTCTGCCGGGCCTCGACACCATGAAGCCAGGGTCCGCCGGTCGGCCGCTGCCGGGCATCGCCGCAACCATCCTGGACGAAGCCGGCAATGAGATTCCGGTGGGGGCGGGGCTGCTGGCGGTGACCCAACCCTGGCCGGGCATGATCCGCGGGATCTACGGCGACGCGGAGCGTCTGGTGAAGACGTACTGGTCAAAGTGGCCCGGCGTCTACTTCGCGGGGGACGGGGCCAAACGGGACGAGATGGGGTACTTTACCGTGATTGGCCGGGTGGATGACGTGATCAAGATAGCCGGACACCGGATCGGCACGATGGAAGTGGAGTCCGCCTTGGTCGATCATCCCGCCGTGGCGGAGGCTGCCGTAGTCGGCACGCACCACGAGATCAAAGGGGAGGCGATCACGGCGTTTGTCACGGTCAAGGAATCGGCCGCTCACGCGGGCGTGGATCTGGCCCAGCAGCTGAAGGATCACGTGGTCAGAAAGATCGGGGCCATTGCGCGGCCGGAGAACATCATCTTCACGGCGGATCTGCCGAAGACGCGCAGTGGCAAGATCATGCGCCGGTTGCTCAGGGACATCGCCGAGGGCAAAGTGCTGGGTGACATAACGACGCTGGCGGAACCCGCCGTGATCGAGAGACTGAAGAAGCAGTACATGGACACTGGAGCCTAGGGGGACACCACATGCCGGTCGTACCACGTTTTTTCAGGCGGAGCGGCCCGCTGCCGCGGGTCGTTTTGTGCGAGTCCTATGATCAGCGCGTCCTGCGGGCAGCCTACACGCTGACCCAGCATAAACTGGCGCGCGTGGTGTTGCTGGGGAACTATGCGGAGCTAGACGCACTGGCGGTTGGCCTGCGCTTGACCCTAGAGGGGATGGAGGTGGTCGACTACGAGCACGATCCGCTGCGGCAGGGCCTCCTGACGCATCTCAAAGGGCTCGGCGGCGACAGCGCTCTAGACCCCACCGATCCGGTGGTGGCCGGCGCCTGGCTGGTGGTCGCGGGTCGAGGCGATGCGGTGATCGCCGGTGCGGCGACGACTCCCGGCCACGTCATGCGGGTTTATCTGAAACTCCTCGGGGTGGCCGCGGACTGCGGCACGGTATCGGGCCTGGCGCTGGTGCGGTTTGAGGGGTACGAGTTCGTGCGCAGCCAGATGGTCGGCATGGCGGACGTCAGCGTGGTGCCGGATCCGACCGTCGAGCAACTGGCGGACATCGCCATTCAGTCTGCCGCCAGCTACGTGCGGATCACCGGCGAGAGCCCTCGGCTGGCCTTCCTCTCGTTTTCCACCGCCGGCAGTTCGACCCACCCGGTCGCGCAGAAGGTCAGGGATGCGGTGGCACTCACGCGTCGGCGGGCGCCGGAACTCATCGTGGACGGCGAGATGCAGATCGACACGGCGCTGGTCCCATCCGTGGCCGGGATCAAGTCGCCCTCCAGTGCGGTAGCCGGCAACGCGAATGTGCTGATCTTCCCTTCCCTCGACAGCGGCAATGTCGCCATCAAGATATTCCGGAAGTTCTCCAACTCGCGCGTCTTCGGCCCGCTGCTGCAGGGCATGGGGTATCCGGGGACTTATGTGCCACGGGCGGCCGCGGCCGAAGACATTGTGGACCAGGCACAACTCCTCCTGGGCGCCAGCGACCCTGTGCCGACGAACCCGACGAAGCAACCGGTGCCCTAGGGGAGTGCGGTTAGGCGGTTAGGCTATAGCCCTGAGACGCGAATCCGAAGACGCAGGATGCCTTGAGGCAGGAGGCAACGCCATGAAACCGATCTACATCGTGGGAACGAAGCGAGACGTGGGTAAGACCACGCTGGCGCTGGGGCTGCTGCACGGGTTTCGCAAGCGCGGCTTTCGGACGGCTTACCTCAAACCCCTGGGGCAGCACTTTGCCGCCGAGGAGGGCGGGGTCTTCCACAATGATGCCAGGGTCGTGTCTTCCCTGCTGGATTCCGCGGCCAAAGATACCGTGCAGATGGCGGTTTCGATCGGTCGCGGCCGGATTCAGGAGGAGCTCAAGGCGAAGCGTGGGGAGGAGTTGTTGGAGGGGATCAAGGAGGACGTCTGCAGACTCTCCGGCGACCACGATGCCATCGTCCTGGAGGGCATGGGCAATGTGGCCATGGGGGCGTGTTTGAAGATGTCGGCGGCGGACGTGGCCCGCAGCGTTTCGGCGCGAGCCCTGCTGGTGGTTGAGGCGGGAGTGGGGCGGACCATCGACGAGATCCTGCTGTGTTCCACCTTCATCAAACAGCAGGGAGCCGATTTCATGGGCGTGGTGGTGAGCAAGGCCTGGCCGTCCAAGTACGAGCGCATCTCCGCGGCGCTGACGTCCAGCCTGGCGGACCGCGGCATTCCGCTGTTCGGCATCACGCCGTACCAGGAGGAGTTAGCCAGCCCGACGGTGGCTCAGGTGTTCGACGGCCTGGGGGGAAAGCTTCTAGGCGGCGAAGCGCACCTGCTGCACCGCGTGGCCCGCACGATCATCGGGGCGATGCAGGCGGAGAACATGAGCCGTTACATCGGCCTGCGCACGTTGGTGATCACGCCTGGAGACCGCTGTGATGTGGCCATGGCCTGCCTGCGGGCCCACATGATCGGCGGCGTCGACAGCCTCTCGGTATCGGGGCTAGTGCTGACCTGTGGGCACACTCCCGACGCAGACACCCTGGCGCACATCCGGGATAGCCATCTACCCTGCATGCTGATGGATGGCGACACCTACTCGGTGGCAACCGAACTGCGCAACCGCATCTACAAGATCACGCCCGATGACAAGGAGCGCATCGACTGGGCGGTGCGCCTGATGTCGGACCATATCGACATGGAGCGCATCATCACAGCCCTGCAGCCTTGACGCGGCCGACCCGAGTGACTACTCAGGTACCCGGTTTGAGCGTGGCGCGTCCCCGTTTGAGGTACCGCCTTCAGGCGGAATCCCTAGTCTTGGAGACGGACCTCCGCCGCCCGAAACGGGCTGGGCATCGCGGGCTCCAGGGTTAGACGCGGTTCCATTCCGGTTCGCCCGGAACGTGGCGGACCGCCTGGAGGTCGGCGGTCCGCACCGGCACTGCCGGGGCTTCCGCCGTCTCTGGGTCTTGCGGACGGCGGTCTTGCAGACGGGGGATACCGCGAACCCGCCCGAAACGGGCTGGGCATCGCGGGCTCCAGGGTTAG
>CAIZKT010000945.1:0-5570 GCA_903933565.1 uncultured Victivallales bacterium
CACCACCTACGGAACTGACCTGCGCCCGCATCGCGGGCTCCAGGGCCACAGGGGGATACCGCGAACCCGCCCGAAGCGGGCTGGGCATCGCGGGCTCCAGGGCCACAGGGGGATACCGCGAACCCGCCCGAAGCGGGCTGGGCATCGCGGGCTCCAGGGCGGCAAGCCGCATCATGGCAGACGCCTGCCAGATCTAGCGGGGGCTCTTTCTTGGAACAGCCGTATGGCGGCGTGGGCATGGTTGGCGTCTCGGAGCTCAACAGACTACATTCGGCCTTGCGCGGTTTGGCCGATGGTCGGCGCGACTGTTACGGAACCCATCACGACGCAGGACTCCCGATGACCGATCCCGTGGCGTTTCAGCTTGGCCCGCTCAGCATCCGCTGGTATGGCGTCTGCGTTGCCCTGGGTTTTCTCGCGGCTTACCAGGTGGCGCAACGGCGCGGCCGGGTCCTGGGTCTGGACCCGCAGGTGGCCCCGGATGTCACCCTGGCGGCGATGATCGGCGGGATCGGTGGGGCGCGGCTGCTGTACGTCGTGCAGAACTGGCAGGCAGAGTTCAGCGGCAACCCTTTCGAGGTGATCGCCGTCTGGCATGGCGGCCTGGTCTTCTATGGCGGCTTTTTGGGCGCTTTGGTGATGATCGTCGCTTGGAGCCTTTACAAGCGCTGGCCACTGCTGCTGATCGGCGACATGGCGGCCCCCGCTCTGCCCTTGGGCCACGCCTTGGGACGGATCGGGTGTTTGCTGAACGGCTGCTGCTTCGGGCGTCCTTGGGAGGGTGCAGCCGGGGTTACCTATCCGGGGTTTACCGTCGACGGCCTGCTTAACGGCCCGCTGTATATCCAGCGCCTGCTCGGGGTCGTGCCACTCGAGGCGGAGGCCTGCCAGCCGGTGTTTCCGATCCAGCTTGTCGACGCGGCCGGTAACCTCGCCATCTGCGGGATCCTCCTGTACCTGGGTCGGCGGCGCGAGTGTCGGGGGCGGTTGTTTCCGCTGTACCTGTTATTCTATGCCTCGATGCGTTTTACGGTTGAGTTTGGTCGTGGCGACTATCTCTATCTCAATCACGGCCTGACCGCCGCCCAGTGGGTCTGCCTGCTGCTCTTCCCGATCGCGGTCGTCTGGTTGGTGCGGAGCCGGAGACCCGCGGCCGAGATCAAACCCGAGAAGAGCGCCCCCCAGAGACGGCATGAGCGACCCTGACAAGAGCGCGGTGACAGCTGACGCGGTGTCGGCAAGTGCGTCGGCGGACGCGGTGCCGGCAACCGTACCGGCGTTCGTGGTGCCGCCGGAAGGTGACGGGTTGCGTCTTGATCAGTGTCTGGCGGGGCTCGTCGGCGGGCACTCCAGGGCCTATTTCCAGAAGCTGATCCACCATGGCGACATCACCCTGCGCGGGCGCTCCTGCCGCCGGGCGGAGACGGTCCATACGGGCGATGAGATCCTCATCCGCCACCCGCAGGAACTGACGCTGCGCCTCGAGGCCGAAGACGTCGACTTCGGCATCCTCTTTGAAGACGAGGACCTCCTGGTGATCAACAAGCCACCGGACCTGGTGGTACACCCCGCCGAGGGCTCGCGCACCGGGACTCTGGTGCATGGGCTGCTGTTCCACGACCAAGAGAGCTTCGGCGACATGACCGACGACACCCTGCGGCCGGGCATCGTACACCGGCTGGACAAGGATACGTCAGGGGTCATGGTGGTCGCCAAGAACGAGGAGGCGCGCCGTTCCCTGAAGGCGGCCTTCAAGGAACGCGAGGTCGAGAAGACGTACCTGGCGCTGGTGGTCGGCGAGTTTGGGGCGGTCACGGGCACCATCGAGAACCAGATCGGGCGAAACCCCTGGAACCGCCAGAAGATGGCGGTGGTCAGCGAGGGCGGCAAGCACGCCCTGACCAAGTACCGCGTGCTCGCCAGCGCCAATGGCTGTTCGCTGCTCGAAGTGCGCATTTTCACCGGTCGAACGCACCAGATCCGGGTGCATTTTAGCCACCTGAATCATCCTATCCTCGGCGACGCGATCTACGGCGGCAACCGAGCCGGCCTTATCCACGAGGCGCGGCGGCAGCTCTTGCACGCCTGGAAGCTGGTTTTTCCGCACCCCCGCACCGGCGTTATGCGCCAGTACATGGCCCCACTACCGGACGACTTTGCGGAGGCGTTGGAGGCCCTGGGCCTACCGATGATCGGACATCCGGCTCACGAAGCTCCGCCGCCAGCCCTGCAGCCAGGGGACCTCCCCGAGGTGCCCGAGCCATGAGCGCCTCGTGCAGGCGAACGGTGGGTTTGCCTGGCGGCATGCCTGTCTCGTCGCTGGCAAGGCGCAGCTCTGTCAGCGGCTCGCGTGTCCTCCTCTGCCTTACGGCGCTCGTCGCGGGTCTGGCGGCGGCCGACTGGCCCCAATTCCGCGGCCCGCGGCGCGATGGCAGCAGTACCGAAACCGGTTTGCAGCAGCAGTGGTCCGCGAACGGCCCGCCTCTCGTCTGGCAGGTGGATAGGATCGGCGCGGGCTACTCTTCCCCAGTGGTTCAAGGTGACACCGTTTGGATCACCGGCGACGTCGGCGATGACCTCGCCATCAGTGCTTTGGATCGACGTACCGGCGCGGTCCGCTGGCGGGTTTCGAACGGCCTGGCCTGGAAAGGGCCCTACCCCGGCGCACGCTCGACCTGTACCCTGGCTGACGGCCGCCTCTACGTGCTCAACGCCCACGGGCGCCTACTCTGCGCTGACGCCGCCTCCGGTCGCGAGCTGTGGGCCACCGACATCCTGCGGCGTTTCCAGGGGAAGAACATCCAGTGGGGGCTGAGTGAGTGTCTGCTGGTCGACCGCGGGCGGGTCATCGTCACGGCGGGCGGCGACACGGCCTTCCTCGCCGCTCTTGACGGCCAGAGCGGCCAGACCGTCTGGAGCAGTCCGCCGCTGAGATTCACGCGCACAGTGGCCTTCGGTGGCAAGCCGATGAAGCCCCCACAGGCGGACATCGACCGGGCTGGCTACGCGTCGCCTATCCTCATCGAGACGGGCGAGCGCCGGTTCATCGCGGCGGTCGGGGCGCGCCATACCGTGTTGGCCGACGCCAACACCGGAGAGCTTCTCTGGACTTGCGAGCTGCCCGTGCTCTACGACGTCATCGGCGCCATCCCTCTCTGGTGCGACGCGGGACTACTGTTTTCCGCGCCAGACGTGGGCGCGCGTCTTCTTGGCATCACCGTCACAGACGGCAAGGTGACGGTTACGGAGCGTTGGCGGCACCCCATCGACAGTTGCCACGGTGGCTTTGTGCAGGTCAGCGGGCTGATCTACGGGTCCGGCTACCGCCTCTACGACCGCTGGGCCGCGCTGGATGGCGCCACCGGCGCCATACGCCACGAACTGCCCGACTTGGTCAAGGGGTGTGCGCTGTTTGCTGACCAGCGCCTCTATGCCCTCACCGAGAGAGGCGAGATGGCACTGCTGCGCCGGGCGCCGGAGGGCCTGGTGAGGGTCAGCCGTTTCAGCCTGCCGGGGGCGCCAGCGGCGGACGTTTGGAGCCACCCTGCCATAGCCGACGGGCATCTGTTCGTCCGCCGCCACGACGCTCTCTTCTGCTACGACATCCGCGCCTCGATACCATGAGTGGCGCTCGTCGGTTCTTCGGCGGCCCGGGCGACGCAGGCAAGCGAGCGCCCTGCCTTGCGTGGCAGCCTGAGCGGCGGCCTCTCTTCTTGCATTGCCTGGATCAACCTACTATTCTCTGCGCGCATCGCGGGTCTTCGCAGGGGCATCGCCGCAGCTAGGTGGAGGAGAGGGTGGCATGGACATCGGCGCGGCAACCGGCGCGATTGTGGGCATCGACCTGGGGACGACCTTCTCGGCGGTTGCCCGCATGGATGAGTACGGCCGCGTGGACGTCATCCCCAATAGCGAGGGGGCGATGCTGACGCCGTCGGTGGTGTTCTTTGACGACGAGAACGTGTTGGTGGGACGTGAAGCGGCGAAGGCGTTGCTGGTGGAGCCGGGACGAGGCGCGGAGTGCTTCAAACGAGACATGGGTTTCCCGGCCTATCGCGAGTTGGTCGGGGGTCAGGAACTGCGGCCTGAACGCCTTTCGGCGATTGTTCTGGCCAAGCTGAAACAAGACGCGGAGGCCGTGATCGGGCCGATCTCCGGCGCGGTGATCACGGTGCCGGCATTTTTTGATGATACCCGGCGCAAGGCGACGGAGGACGCCGGGCGCATCGCCGGCCTGAAGGTGCTCAAGGTGATCAACGAGCCCACCGCCGCCGCGATCTGGTACGGCTTTCAGGAAGGGGATCGCTTGCGCCCCGGAGATGTCTTTCTGGTCTACGATCTGGGCGGTGGCACCTTTGATGCGACCCTGATGCGAGTGCTTGGGGAGAGTAAGTTCGAGACCCTGGTCACGGACGGCGATGTGATGCTGGGCGGGCGGGACTGGGACGAACGCCTGCTGGCGTGCGTGGCCGGTGAGTTCAAGCAGAGCACCGGGGTCGACCCGACCACCGACCGGGCGGCTTACCAGGAGCTGGTCCAGCGCGTCGAGGAATGCAAGCGGACGCTCTCGAAGCTGAGCCGGGCGACGGTCTCGGTCAGCCATGGCGACCAGCGTCTGCGGGTGACGGTGAGCCGCGAGCGTTTCGAGGAACTGACGACGGATCTGCTGGCGCGGACGCAGTCGACGGTGGAGTTGTTGGTGGAGGCCGCGGGATTGACCTGGGGCGACCTGGCCCGGGTCATCTTGGTGGGCGGCTCGAGCCACATGCCGATGGTACAGAAGATGCTGGAGCGCATCAGCGGGCGAGCGCCCGAAGCGCGGGGGCAGATTGAGCTGGCGGTGGCCCGCGGCGCGGCGGTGTATGCGGCGACCCTCACGGGGCTGGCCGGGTGCGCCACGGCGACGAAGAGCAGGATTCCCACCATCCGTGATGTGAACTCTCACAGCCTGGGCATCGAGGTCGATGGCGACGACGGGCGGCCGCGCAACTGCGTAGTCATCGCCAGGAACATGCCGATCCCCTGCAAGGCGTCCCAGGAGTTCAGAACCGCTAGCGCCTCGCTGCCCGACTCGAGGATCCCGATCACCATTCTCGAAGGCGAGGCGACGGATCCAGACGCCTGTATTCGGGTGGGGAAGTGCGAGATCAGCGGGCTGCCGCCCGGGCTGCCTGCCGGATCGGTGGTGCGGGTGACGTTCTCCTATTCGGAAGCGGGTCGCATCGAGGTGGAGGCGGAGGTGCCAGCCATCAGTCGGCGCATCAAGACGGAGATCGCGCGCAGCGCGGCGCTTACCGAGCTGGCCTTGACCGAGGAAACCACGGTGGTCACGAAGCTCCGGATCCTCTGAGCCCGGGGCGCGGAGGGCTGTTTCAAGAAACCGGGCTGGGCGTCGCAACACCCCGTGGTCTGTCTGCCGTTTCTGGTTGCGCGAGAACACACGCCGTCAGGCATGACACAGGCGCCAAGCCAAAGCGGTGTCGCGGTCGCCGTCGGCGACCTTGCCACACGCACGCCACATAGCTGAGGCGCGATATGGAGTGCGTGCGGCAGAGGGCCGCGGACGCGGC
>CAIZKT010000946.1:0-3915 GCA_903933565.1 uncultured Victivallales bacterium
ACCTCAACGACGCCGAGTTCACCTATCCCGGCACCGACCTGCGCATGGTCTATCAGCTCCAGGCCGCCAACCCCGCAGGCTGAAAGTGCCACAACCCCTTTTTCCATGGATCAAGAAGTCTGAATATCTGCGAGTGGGGCCGCTCCATGCCCCTGCCCTGGGGCAGTATCGGCGAGCCGCCCCCGCTGGCGGAATGCCCGAACCTGCCGCCCAACTTCATGCCCTCGCCCTTCGAGCCTGAGATCGTCCGCCTCGAGCAGGCGGCGCACTGGGGGATCAACCCCTACCGTGAGCGTAGCCCTGAGGACTGGCGGCAACTGCGCTGGGCCTACTTCCGACTGGTGGAGAAGGTCGACGCCGAGATTGGCCGGATTCTCGCGGCGCTGGAAGCCCGGGGGTTGGCGGAGCGTACCGTGGTGGTGTTCTCCAGCGACCATGGCGATGGCCACGGGGCGCACCAGTGGAACCAGAAGAGTGCGCTGTTCGAAGAGGTTGTCCGGGTGCCGCTGGTGATTCGGGCGCCGGGCGGGCAGCGTGGCGTCGTGGACCGGACGCATTTGGTCAGCAATGGATTAGACCTGCTGCCCACGTTGTGCGACTACGCCGGGGTGGAGATTCCAGACGGCTTGAGCGGACGCTCTCTGCGACCCCTGGTGGAGCCGACTGCGGCGCCGCCGGTCCCCTGGCGTAACGCGCTGTTCATCGAGACCCTGTTTGACGGCGGACGGGGGTACGACACCCAGGGCCGAACGGTGCGGACCGCGCGCCATAAGTACACCGTGTACGACCGCGGGCGCTACCGCGAGCAACTGGTTGACCTCGAGAACGATCCGTTTGAGATCGTCAACCTGGCCGTGGAGCGCCGCCAGGCGGACCTGCTCGCCGAGCACCGGCGCCTGCTGGCCAAGCACGGGCGCGACAGCGGCGACCCCTTCCGCGTGCCGACCTGAGGCGGGCGGGGCGCAGCGCGCTCCATCAGGCGAATTCCGCGCTCACGTCCGTCGCGATCTTGGCCCACTCCCACAGCCGCTGCGGCTCATGGTTGACGGTGCTGATGTCCTTCATGTGGACTTCGACGATGCACCCGGCCGCCGTGGCTTGGCGCAGATGGTCGCGGAGGTAGGCACGCACCAGCTTGGGCTGCCAGGTGGGGCCGGCCACGAGTGCCGGGTTGGGCTTCCAGGCGAAGATCAGGTCCCGGCCCACATTCTGCACCGCCTTGTCGAAGTCGACCCACGGACTCATGGAGATGCGGCGGAGATTGGGGAGATTGCGGCGGATGATATCGACCTTGTGGTGGAGCGGCTCGCAGCAGCCGTAGTAGGTGCGGCCGAAGCGCGAAAACCAGCGGGCCTCGTGCCGCAGGGCGAAGTCCTCGTGCATCTGCGGCGAGACCTCGGAGAAGATCTGGGCGGCGCCGACGCCCCAGAGATCCTTGGCCGGCCCGGTCAGCAGTCCCTGCGCCTCGTACTGATCCAAGCGGTGCAGCCAGGCGGAGACCAGCCGGTCGACGATCGCGTGGACGTAATCCGGACGCAGGATCATGTCCATGAGGATTTCCTGGACGCCGGTCCAGCGCACGATCTCGTCCCACGGCGCAAACCAAAACCCGCCCACGCCACTGCGGCGCACCGGCAGGACGCCCGCGAAGATCTCGCTGCGCTTCTGGAACTCCATCTCGGTCCGGGCGGCATCGTGAGAGACCTCCGGAAAACGGATCTTCTCGACGTCGCGCGCCTCGCTGATCTGGATGTGGAAGTGACGGGACACCACGTCGCTGCTGGGGTCGGTCCGCTCGATGTCGACCTCCTCATGGATGCCGAAGCCCGTGTCGCGGATGCATAGGGGCTGGATCATCTCGCCGCCCACGATCATGTCGCCTTGGTAGTGGTTCCACTTGTAGAGCGTACGGCGCAGGCCCAACTCAATGCCGCGGCAGAAGCCATCGCTGCAGCGCAGATCGAGTTCACCGTTGACGTTCAGTTCGTGCCAGGGCTCCTGGAAGATGTTGATCAGAGGCTTGGCCGGCTCGAGGTTTTCCAGGCGCTGCACCAGCCGCCGCCGTTCCGTCTGGATGGGCAACGCGGCGATTTCGGCGATACGGCAGCCGAGGTCGCGCAGGATATCCTTGTCGGGTGATGAAATGGCCATGGGCGTGACCTCCTCTGAGTCGAACTTGCGGGCAGCTCCGGGGCGCGCTTGCGGCGCCATCTGCGGATGCCAGCCACGGGGGTTACCATAGCTCCATTCGGGAGGTTCACTGGACGGACTGGACGGGCTGGACGGGCTGGCGCGACGTCAGCGGGAGGTCCGCAGCGTTGCGGCGGCCTCGTCTTCGCTGTCGTCCGTCAGATCATTGTCCGGGGGTTCCCGGCCCGCTGACTCGCCCGGCGGGAGATTGGCGGGAACTGGGTAGCGCAGCGCTGAACTGAGCGCGGCGAGGCCCTCTTCTCCAGGCACGGGCCGCATGCCGCCAAAGGCCCGGGCTCCCTCTGCCGCAACCAGCGCCTCGATCAGGGCTGCAAAGGCGGGCCGGGCTTCGTCGGGATGGCTGACGGCGGTGACCAGGCCGAGGCCGCCGAGGAGGATCACGGCGGGCCGATGCACCGCGTCCGGCCCGCGCACGGGAGTCGTCTCGGAGTACTGTTTGCGGTACAGCTCCCAGGCCTGCTGAAGGCGCTGGGCGATCTTCGGCGCCGCGTCCGTAGCCGCCAGTGCGACGTACAGCGGCGCCAGGCCGCCGAGGCAAGCCGTACGCTGGTCAGGGAAGCCCGCCGCTACCGTTGTGAGCAGCTCCGGCGAGCCCATGGCCTTGCGCAGCACGCCCTCTCTGGACGAGGGCCAGAAGCGCACGTCAAGATCGGCCCCGAGGCACTCGCGGACAGCCTGGGCCGCGGGCTCGGCCAGACTGTCTTCAAGCAGCGCGCCGGGGGCCTGGAAGAGCCAGGGGAGCTTGCGCAGCCGGGTATGCGTCTCCTGGCCGATCCGACCGGTCACGGTCGAGTAGAGGCGCCAGAGGTCCGCGGCTGAGGCGGCCTTGATGGCCATGCCGCGGCGCGCCAGCAGGATGACATCGGGATCGAGGCACTGCACCCGGAGTTGCTGCACCGCCCGGGCTACCATCACGCCATCGGGCGCAAACGGGTTGGGAGGCGACATGAACACGACGTGGGGTAAGTTCTGGCCGCGCGGTCCCTCGAACAGGTCGGCCCCGACGGCCGCATCCGCCGAACTCAGCAGTCGGCGCAAGGCCGTATTCTGCAGGAACAGGCTCCACGCAGGCCGGTCCGGCTTGCCCGAAACCCGCACATGCGCCCCGGTATTCAGGGTCGGCATGGGCTCTTCCGCGCCGGCCTCATAGAAGAGTTGGAGCACCTCGCGGTCAAGCTGCGCGATGGCGGCCGGATCAGCAGCCCGCCCCGTCGCTGCCGACGCGAGGGCCCAGTAGCGTCCCTCGAAGGCCTCCAGCGCCTCGCCCAGGCCCTGCAGCCGGTACTCGCAGACCTGCACCGTCGGCTCGGCGAGCGCCGGCCACGGTCCGGTCGCCAGCACCGAAATGCCGTTGTTTACCCCGATGCTGAAATCGTCAAGAAACCGCTCGGGGCGGCTGACGGAGAGCATGACATCCTGGCGCAGAAGCCGGGCAAGCAAAGCAACATCAGCGCCGATAGCGCCAGTGAAGACGGGATCAAGGTCAGCGGCCATTTGAGTCCCCTCCGCTGAGACACCGGCAACCGCGTACGAAGTTGGGCCGTCACTTACCACCCATTTGCTACCGCTGACGGTAGTGAGGAAGATAGGCATGCTCCGGTTCAAGTCAAGACGGACCGCGGCCTCCTGGCCTCCCGGCGGGCGCAAGTCAGCTCCGTAGGGGTTTGCTTGTAGGAGACTTGCAGCAACCTCGTATGACCCAAA
>CAIZKT010000947.1:0-1603 GCA_903933565.1 uncultured Victivallales bacterium
CAGCAGTCCAAAGCTTGGCCTGTCGGCCGACGCGGTCTGGGACTGAGTTCGGGCTGCGCCCGGACTCTTTGGACTGCGGCGGCGATGCGTCCTGCCGGGCGGCAGGACTGCTCGTGCCCTCCAACCGAGCCCCGGGGCGCTGGCGGGACAGAGCGAAGATCGCGGTCAAGTCTCAGACAAGCCTCTGGATGGCCAAGTATTCCCAGCCACCGCCGCCTTGGCAGCGTCGGCAATCAGGGCGCCTGCCGGTCGGGCACAAAGCTCAACAGCGTCTCCAGATGCGGCGTTCCGGGAAAGAGGTCGAGAGGAACGACGGCCGTCAAGCGGTAGCCGTTCGCCTGCCAGGCAAGGATCTGCCGCGGCACCTCGTCGATGCCGCAACAGGCCTGCACGACCTTGGTGGGAGCCCGGCCGGCCAGGGCCACGATGACCGGCGTCGGCAGGCCTTGCCGGGGCGGGTCCGCCAGCAGCGCCTCGGCATGCCCGTCGGGACGGGGTAGCTGGTGCGCCACACCCTCACCCTCGATCCGGCTGACCCGAAACGCGACCCGGTTGCCCGGCGGAAAGAAACGGGTGTTCTGCTGGGCTGCTTCGATACTCTCAGGCGCCGCATCCAGCCCCAGCGCATGGGCATAGGCAGAGGCCAGAAAGTGGGTGAACAGGCCATAGCCGCAGTAGAGATCGATCAGGTGTTCGGTCGGCGCCGGGCAGAGCAGCTCCTGGACGGCCGAGAGCAGCCGCGGCACCATGGCTTCGTTCACCTGCGTGAAACCCGTCGGGGAGTAGAGGTAACGATTGCCATGGAAGTTCACGACGAGGACGCCCGGGCCATAGAGCTTCTTAGTCTTCACGCCGTCGACCTCCTGACGGCTGTCCAGGTAGTAGCGCGAGCGGCTGGGATCGAAGAACATGAAGGCTGAGACGATGGCGCGGTCGAGGTCCGGGAGCAGTGCCGCCAGCATTTTCAGCTTTCTGACGATGGTTCCGTCCAGCTCGCAGACGTTGAAGATGACGGTGCGTTCGGTATAGCTACCGCGGATGATGGCGAAGTTAAGCACGCTGGCCAGCGGACGGAAGTGGACTTCGTTCAGCCTCTCGGCCAGGAAATGGTAGAGGGTTGCGTGTTCGGCCGGCTCCAGCTGCGAGGCGGCGGCGGCATGAGTGGTCGGGGTGCCGTCCTCCTGCAGGGCCACGAGGCTCAGGTGACCGCGGTGGTAGACCGCCTGTCGGCGGGTGGTGGTTCGGTAGTGTCGCGGCAGAGGCGCGGCGATGATGGCAGTCGGCGCCAGCGGCAGCCGGTGTCCCTTCCAGAATTCGCTCAGCGCCTGATTCTTGGCTGCCAATTCCGCCCCGTACTTGAGGTGGACGAGAGGCTCCATGGCGAGCCGTCGGCGAGAGCCCGCCTGCGGCTGAAGGGCATCTTGGATGAGTTCGGCGAAAAGCATGCGCTAACATAGCCTCTGGGCGCGCCTCAGGTAGCCGCGGCGTTGGCAATGCGACGCGGTTTCTTGGAAGCCCTGCGTAAACTCCAGGGCTGTTTCAAGAAACGACCGCCGTCGTACCGCCGGCCGTGAAAGCGGCGTCGACGGGCTGCGGACGCGGC
>CAIZKT010000948.1:0-3846 GCA_903933565.1 uncultured Victivallales bacterium
AACGCGCTGGAGAAGAACAAGTTATGTGTATATGATCCATCCTCTATTGCCACCCTCTGTGACCTCTGTGTCCTCTGTGGTGAAAGAGTCGAGTGTAGTAGAATCGAATGGCCCTGCTGAACCCTGAACCCTGAACTCGGAACTCGGGAACGATACCGTTTTCGCTGCCGACCCCGGGAGGATGCTTGTGCCGATGGATCAGAATACGTCCAGCCTGCCCCCGAAAGCGGACCGCCGGGCCGCGCTACTGCTGCGGCAGGTGGAGGCGGCTCTGAGTGAGAGGCTGGGGTCAGTGGGTGGGGAAGGCCCGGCGGCGCGGGCGGCGTCCGGCGCCATGGCGCACCAGGTGCTGATGGTCATTCTGCGACGGCGGGCAACGCTGGACTGGCTGATTGGCCGGGCCAGCAGCGGCCAGACGCGGGAGCGAGTGCGCCGGGTGCTGTGGTGGGCTCTGGCCGAGGCCTTGTTTCTCGACGGTCTGCCGGTGCCCGTGATCGTGGATACCGCGGTCGAGGACCTGAAACTACACAGCCGCGGCGAGGGAGCTTTTGCCAATGCGCTGCTGCGGCGCCTTCTGGGGCCGGGTCGGGCGGCGGTTCTGGCGACGGTGCAGTCCGAGGCGCCGGCGTGGGTGCGCCTGGATCTCGGCGAAGCTCTGTATGCCGCCTGGTCGTGCCGACTGCCGCCGGCGACCCTGGCGGCGACTGCGGCAGCGCTGCTGGAGCCCGCGCCTCTGGTCGCACGACTGCGCCAGGGGGCCGACCCAGGCGGAGCCGCGGGTCTCGAAGCGCTGCCGGCGGTGGACTGGGCGCCGAGCGCGGCGTTGTACCGTTGCGTCGACGCGCCTGCCTTCCTGGCTTCACCCGCCTGGCAGCGCCGGGCCTTTTACCTACAGGATGCCTCGACTCTGCTGGCCCCGGCGCTCATGGCGGTGCGGGAGGGGGAGCGCGTCGTCGACCTCTGCTGCGCGCCCGGCGGCAAGTCGGTGCTGCTGAGCGAGGCAGCAGGTCCCAGCGGGAAGGTGGACTGCGTCGACCGTTCAGCTGAACGCATGGCGCGCGTCCGTGAAAACCTGGGGACAGCGGCAAATGTCAGGCTGCTGGTGGCGGACGCCCGCTGCACCCCTTTCGCCAATGGCGCCTTCGATGCCGCGCTGCTGGACGTGCCCTGCAGCAATACCGGGGTGGTGCGTCGTCGGCCGGATGTGCGTTGGCATTTCAGCGCCGCGAGTCGAGACGAATTGGCGATCGAACAGGCACAGATACTGGCGGCAGCCGCGCGGCTGGTGCGGCCTGGAGGTCGGCTGGTGTACAGCACCTGCAGCCTGGAACCCGAGGAGAACGGGGCCGTGGTTCAGGGCTTCCTGGCCGAGCGGCCCGGGTACAGCCTGGAGGTCGAGCGGCTGCTGCTGCCCGGCCACGATCACGATGGCGCCTACGCGGCACGGCTCAGGCGCCGCGATTGATGCCGAGGGGGAAGCCGCCCATGACAGATCGAGTGGGAGCGCGACCGCCGACCGCCGCCGGGATCGCTACAGCGCTGGCGCTGGCGAGCGCCGTGGCGTTCTGCCAGGAACTCGGCGGGCCGGTGACGCTGGGCCCGCGGCGGGAGCTGTTCGTCAACCAGGCTCTCATCGAAAAGCTGGAGGGCGCGGCGCAACTGCGGCTGCATGCTCCGACGCCCCAGGGGATCGCCATCACGCACGACGCCCCCTGGGAGGGCAATACCAGCGCCTACCATACGGTCTTCCGCGATGGGCCAATCTGCCGTCTGTACTACCGCGCCTCGCATTTTCCGGACTCGGCGCCAACCGTGAAAGAGGCCCATCCTGAGTTCGTCTGTTACGCCGAAAGCCCCGATGGCGTGCGCTGGACCAAGCCTGACCTGGGCCTGATCGAGTTCAAGGGCTCGAAACAGAACAACATCGTGTGGAACGGCCCAGGCACTCACAACTTTGCGCCGTTCCGTGACACGCGCCCGGGCTGCCCGCCGGAAGAGCAGTATAAGGCCCTCGCCCTGGGGGAAGGCGGCCTGCTGGCATTCGCCTCGGCCGAGGGTCTGCGTTGGCGCCTGCTGACCGACAAGCCGGTCATCACCAAGGGCGCCTTCGACTCGCAGAACCTGGCCTTCTGGGACCCGGTGCGGGAATGCTATGTGGATTACCACCGGGCCTCGGTGGACGGCGTCCGGGCGATCATGACCTCGACGTCGTCTGACTTCCGCACCTGGACCGACCCCGTCGCCCTTACCTACCCGGAAGGCACTCCGACCGAGCACCTGTATACCAACCAGATACTGGCCTACCCGCGCGCCCCGCAGTTCAAAGTCGGGTTCCCAAAACGCTTCCTGCCGGAACGACGGGCTCTGGGCAACCGGATGTCAGGCTTGTCCGATGGCGTGTTCATGAGCAGCCGGGACGGGCAGTTCTTCCGGCGCTGGCCAGAGGCCTTCATTCGTCCCGGGCCGCAGCGCGAGCGCTGGGTGAACCGCAATAACCTGACCGCCTGGGGCCTGCTCGAGACGGAGTCGGCACTGGCCGGCTGCCCCCCAGAGCTGAGCCTGTATTCGACCGAGGGCTACTACGAAGGCGATGCTTGCCGGCTGCGCCGCTTCACGCTGCGCCTGGACGGCTTCGTTTCGGTACAGGCGCCCATGGCTGGCGGCGGGCTGCAAACCCGGCCGTTCACCTTTGCCCTCGCGGCGCCAGGTACCGCGGCTCCGGCTGCGGCGGAGGTTGTGACCGGGCCGCTGGTTCTGGAGACGGAGCGAGCGCTTCGGGGGGCGACATCGCTGCGCTTCCTGGACGCGGCGGTCGTGCGCCTTCCCTCCACGCAGGAGCTCGGCAAGGCGTTCACCCTGGCCATAACCCTGCGCAGCGTCCCCGCCGGACATCGGCGCCTGTTCTCTGCGTATGATGGCGGCGCGATCAAGCCCGGCGACCGCGAGCTGATCCTCGATCTGGCCAGCGGCGACCTCAAGGGCTATGACTGGGGGTTGCGCTTCATGTATGACGGCCTGGTCGTCTCCGTGCCGCCGACCGCCTTGCCGGAGTGGGGCAGTCTGGCGGCGGACAAGGCCTGCCAGGTGGCGGCGACCTGGGATGACGGGGTGGTCTGCCTGTACGTCAATGGCCGCCCAGTCGCCCAAGGCGGCGCGGCCGGCGGCGGCGCCGTCAGGCTGCGGCTCGGCGACCTGCATCTGGGCGAAGACTACCCACCCACCAGCCTGCTGAACGAGCCCCTGCTGGGCGTTGTCGATGACATCCTGGTGCTCAGACGGGCCTTAAGCGCGGTCGAGGTCGAGCGTTTGGCTGGCACGGGGCCTGACTTCCTCACGGCGGCTGGTGAGGCGGGCGTGCTCTACACCGTCGAAGGCGACCGGCTGGGCTTGCTCACCGACCGGCTGACTGCCGACGGCGTGGCCGATGCTGACTTCGAAACCCAAGGGGGCCCGGAACCCGGCGCCTGCCAGTTGCTGCTGAACTGCGCCACCTCGGCGGCGGGGAGTCTTCGCGTCGAAGTGCAGGACCCGGACGGCAAGGCGTTGCCTGGCCTCACGCTCGACGCCTGTGACCTGATCTATGGCGACGCCATCGAGCGGGTCGTCTCGTGGCAACGCCGTACGGAGCTCAAGGAACTGGCAGGCACGCCGGTGCGCCTGCGCTTCGAACTGCGGGACGCCGACCTCTACGCCTTGCGCTTCGGTCGGCCGGAAGTCCGGCCGCACCCCTGAAGCGGCTCCAGCGGTGTCCCCCTTGCCTTCCGGCGGTGGGGGTTGCGCGGGGCGCAAGTCAGCTCCGTAGGGGTTTGCTTGTAGGAGACTTGCAGCAACCTCGTATGACCCAAA
>CAIZKT010000949.1:0-2491 GCA_903933565.1 uncultured Victivallales bacterium
ACGCGCGGCAAGGCCGCCCTCGCCGAGCCGGTCATCTCCAAGTTCCACACCATCGAGAACCGCGATTCCGTGCTCGCCTGCGACCGCGTCGAGCCCAGACGCGACGCGGCCAACGCCATCGTCACCCAGTGGGACGGCCACACGTTCAAGCGCCATCCCATCACCGGCGAAGAGGTTCCTGACGAAACCGCCAAGCGTGTGGTTTTCAGTTACGTCAACCCGCGCCCCGCTGAGTGGCCGGCGGCTGATTTCATCGTCGGTAACCCGCCCTTTATCGGCACCGCCCGCATGCGCGATGCCCTCGGCGACGGTTATGCCGAAACCCTGCGTGCGCTCTATCCCGACGTTCCTGAATCCGCCGACTTTGTCATGTACTGGTGGCACAAGGCCGCTTGTCTCGTGCGCGAAGGCCGCGCCGAACGCTTCGGCTTCATCACCACCAACTCCCTGCGCCAGACTTTCAACCGCCGCGTGCTCGAAACGCACCTTCTCCGATCTCCGACCTCCGACCTCTGTCTGCTCTCTCTCCTCTTCGCAATCCCAGATCACCCGTGGGTCGAGAACGCCGATAGCGCGGCCGTGCGCATCGCCATGACCGTTGGTGCACTCCAGCGGCGCGATGTCGCTGCAATGTTGCAGAACGTCGTTACCGAAACGGAAGGGGTTGATGGTGCGGTCGCGGTGACCCTTGCCACGCGCATGGGGACGATCCACGCCGACCTCACCATTGGCGCAGATGTCGCCAGCGCGGTCACGCTTAAAGCCAATGAGAGCATCAGTTCTCGCGGCCATGAACTTGGCAGTGATGGTTTCATCGTCACACGCGATGAAGCAACCGCACTGGGGCTTGGACGTGTGACAGGGCTTGAACGCCACATCCGCGAATACCGTCACGGCCGCGACCTTACGAGCCGTCCCCGCGATGTGATGGTCATAGACCTCTTCGGACTTTCCGATGCGGACGTGCGCGACCGTTTCCCCGAAGTGTATCAATGGCTTCATGAACGTGTGAAACCTGCACGCGCTCAAAACAGAGATCATCGGTTAAGAGAGAATTGGTGGCTTCATCGGCGTTCACGCGAAGATTGGCGTTCGATGTTGTCTGGCCTGCCGCGTTACATCGCCACGGCTGAGACCTCCAAGCACCGATTCTTCCAGTTTCTCGACGCGTCCGTGTTGCCCGACAACATGCTTGTCTGCATCGCGCACGACGATGCCTATGTGTTGGGCGTACTCTCCAGCCGTATCCATGTGATATGGGCCTTGGCGACAGGCGCGGTTCTTGGCCCAACACCGCGGTACAACAAATCCCGCTGTTTCGAGACCTTCCCGTCTCCAGACGCGACCGAGGAGCAGAAGTCGTGTATCAAAGACCTTGCGGAACGGCTCGACGCCCACCGAAAGCGCCAACTCGCGCTGCATCCCTCGCTCACGATGACGGACCTGTACAACGTGCTGGAGGCAGTCCGCGCTGAAGCGGCGCTCACGACCAAACAACGTGTCCTTCACGAGCAGGGGCTGATCACTGTCCTCCGGCAACTGCACGACGAACTCGATGCCATCGTTGCCGCTGCTTATGGCTGGGGTGGAGAAGTTCTAAAGTTGACGGACGAGGAGATTTTGGAGCGGCTCGTGGAGCTGAACAAGCAACGCGCCGCTGAAGAATCACGTGGCCAGATCCGTTACCTCCGTCCCGCCTACCAGTGTCCCGCCGCCGCGCCGACGCAGGCCGTTCTCAATGTTCCGAGCGCTGAACCCCGTCCTCCGACCTCCGACCTCTCTCCCGAACCTCTCGCATGGCCGGAGTCGCTCGCAGACCAGATCGCGCTGGTGCGCGGCGTCATCCACCAGACCGCCTGGCAGCCCGCCGACGGCGTAAAGAGCCTTGTCAGCCACTTCAGCGGCGTCCGCGCACCTACCGTCCAACGCCTTGTTGACGCGCTTGCCGCCTTGGGACACGTGGGGTAATCATTCGAACTGTTTGCGGAAGGTGGCGAAGTCAGCGAGGATCTGGTTGACCTGCGTACGGAGAGACGCGACCTCTGCTTCCAGCGCAGCGATGCGTTCGTTCTCAGCTTGCACAATCAGTCGGGCAGGTTCGGGTTTGGAGTTTGTCTCTGCTGGAGGGATAACGACCTCACCCGATAGCAGATGCGCCCAGCGCTGTTCGCGGCAGCCGGACTCGCGCGGGAGTTTGACAATAAACGGCCCGCCTCCCCATTCAGTAAGACTGGCCAGTGCCTGCTCAACCTCCTGTATACTGGCAAACGGATACAAGCGTTCCGTATGCGTACGGAGTTCGCCGACAGTCTGCGGGCCGCGCAGAAAGAGCTCACAGAGCACCGCGACTTCCTGCGGTGTAAACTCCCACTTGGCGAGGAGCGTATGTTTGTATTTGGCGACGCGGCCACCGGAGGAGGTGAGCATCATCACCAGATGCTCGTCATACCGCAAATCTTCAAGCGTGCGGAGAACCGTTGTCTCATCCAGC
>CAIZKT010000950.1:0-10666 GCA_903933565.1 uncultured Victivallales bacterium
CCAGGCGCCTCTCCAGGGGAGTGGAGCGGCCGCGGCTCGCGGCCACTGCCCGGGAGGCCCCGGGCGCTCCAGGTGGGACGGTGGAGATGCGGTGGGCTCCACCGCTGCGCCTGAGGCCAGGCGCGCACCAGGTCAAATACAGGATGCACAGCGCATGACCGCACTTTACGCCGGAATCGAGGCAGGCGGCACCAAGTTCAACGTGGTCATCGGCAGCGGTCCCGGGGATATTCGGGCCGAGGTGCGCTTGCCGACGATGGCGCCAGGCCCGACCCTGGCGGCGGTGGTGGCGTTTCTTGACGACTGGCCGCGGCGAGGGGGAGCGCCCTTGCAGGCCATCGGCATCGCCTGTTTTGGGCCACTCGATCTGCGCCCGGGCTCGGCCACCTGGGGGCACATTGCCGACACGCCGAAGCCGGGCTGGGCTGGCGTCGACATCGCCGGCGTTTTCCGGCAGCGCTACCAAGTGCCGGTTGGCCTGGATACGGACGTCAATGGGGCGGGCCTGGGTGAGTACCGCTGGGGCGCCGGGGCCGGCTGCGGCGTGTTTGTCTATCTGACGGTCGGCACCGGGATCGGTGGCGCGCTCATCGTCGACGGCAAGCCTCTGCACGGTCTGGTGCATCCGGAAATGGGCCACGTGCGCTTGCCACACGACCGCGGGCTGGACCCGTTCCCGGGAAGTTGTCCCGTGCATGCCGACTGCCTGCAGGGGCTCGCTTCCGGCCGTGCTCTGGAGCAACGCTGGGGCCGGCCTGCCGCCGAACTCCCCGCCGAGCACCCGGGCTGGGATCTCGAGGCCGATTACCTCGCCCAGTTCTGCGCTAACCTGGTTCTCGTCGGCTCCCCCGAACGGATCATCCTCGGTGGCGGCGTCATGGAGCAGGCGCATCTGCTGCCGAGAATTCGGGCCGGCTTGCGGCGGCATCTCGCCGGGTACGTGCGGCCTCTGCGCCTGCCGTCCGAGCTGGATGCCTACCTCGTGGCGCCCGGCCTGGGCTCGCGTTCAGGAACCCTCGGCGCGCTGTGCCTCGCCGAGCGGGCCGCGGCGGGCTGAGTCCACCGCCAGCGGCTCGCGTCAATCCAGCCACGACAGCAGCGCCCAGAGCAGGACCAGCACGCCGATCAGAATGAGCGCGAATCCCGCCACCGCCCGCCAGGCCTGCCGCGGTGCGGTGGCCGGTGCGGTGGCCGCGCCGCCGGGAGGCAGGGGTGTGTAGAGGCCGGCGAAGGCCTCGCGCCGGGCTCGCTCGCTCATGACCTCGATCGCTTCTTCCTTGGTGATCTCGCCGCGCTTCAGCTTCTCACCAAGCTCCTCGGGTGTGGACAGGTCGTCTTTCATGGTCTGAGCCCCCGGGCCGCCTCACCACGTCCGCGAATCGGGCACCTCAAGCCAACCGCCGTCCCGGAGGATGCTCTGCTGGCTGACCAGTCCCGGCAGGGTCATGTCCAGGGCCTCGTGGATGCCGACCGGAGGTGGGGCCTCGCCGCGCAGCGCGGTGACGAAATCGAGGACCTCGTAGTAATCGCCGCCGCCGTGGCCGGTGCGAGCGGCGATCTCGGCGTGCTGCCGCCAGGTCTCGGGCAGGAACTCCGCCGCCAGCTCGTCCAGGTTCTGCCAGGTGTTGGCGTCCTTGGCGCGACCGCGCAGCCAGACCCGGTGTGGTTCGCCCCCGGCCCGAGCGCTTTCGTAGCAGCCATCCGTGCCCTGGAGCTGGTAGTTGGTCATGGCATGCGGCCGGTCCGAGAGCATATCCACCCGAATCTTCACCAGGCCGCCGCTGCGCATCTGGCAGAGCATGAGGGTGGAGTCGTCATTCTCGTAGTGATTCTGGCGCGGGTCGCGGTAATGGTGCCCGCTGCCGGCGCAGCAGACCCGGGCGACCCGGTCGCCGGGCATCCATTGCAGCAGCGGCCCGAGGCTGTGGGTGCAGTAGGTGACCCCGGCGATGCCGGTCTGCCACTTCCGGCGCCAGGTCGTCTTCTCGTTCAGCGCCTTGAGTTCGTGGAGGTACTCGCCCTCACCGTAGTAGGGCGTGCCGAACAGGCCCTGGCGGACCATTTCGCGAACGATCACATTGGGCCGCATGTAGGTGTAGTTCTCGGCCATCATGTAGACGGCCCGGCTGGCCTTGCAGGCCGCCACCAACTCCCGACACTCCTCGATCGAGACGCCCGCCGTGACTTCACAGAGCACGCTCACCCCGTGGCGCAGCGCCTGGATGGCCATAGGCACATGCCAGTGCATTGGCGTACCGATGATGACCGCGTCCAGGGGACAGTCGCGGATCATGGTCTCGTAGTCGGTGAAGTGGCGGCGCGCGCCCAGCCGTTCGGCGGCCTCTGTCAGTTGCTCAGCGTTGAGGTCGCAAACCGCCTCGATGACAACGTCACCCAAGGCGTCGCAGGCCGTCCTGAAGCTGGCGCCGCGGCCGCAGGCGCCCACGATTCCCATCCGGATTGGGCTCATAGGATGACGCACTCCAGTCCGACGAACTCCGCGAAGGCGGTGATGCCTTCCAGGCGGTCGCCCAGCACCAAGGCGCTGTGGTGGGTGCCACCGTTGCGGCTGTACTTCTCCAGGAAAGCGGCCAGGTCACAGTCCGGACGAATCCAGCCGCGCACCGAGCCGTGCAGGGAGGGGTTGTCGCTGTCGCCCAGGATCTCGACGCGCGCCGCGATCAGGCCGAATCGGTTGTCGGGCCCCGGCGCCAGGTTCACCAGGATGCCGCGGCCCGCCGCGGGGGCGCCGCAGATCATGGCTGGGTTCAGGGCGGCTGAAAATGGATACGGCTTCTCGAGCAGTGCCGGGGTG
This sequence comes from uncultured Victivallales bacterium, assembly GCA_903933565.1. Classification (GTDB taxonomy): domain Bacteria; phylum Verrucomicrobiota; class Lentisphaeria; order Oligosphaerales; family JAFGRS01; genus CAILUI01. The sequence continues at coordinate 2,816 of CAIZKT010000950.1, forward strand.
CCCGCAATCACCTCGGGGTTGATCTCTCCCATGTGCGAGAGGAACAGCGAGTTGCCCTGCCACTCAGGGCAGAAGATCTCGGTGAAGGTGGTGCGTCCGAAGGCTGAGCCCAGGGCGCCCACCAGGCTGGCGGTCAGCACGTCACCCTCACCGGCATAGCCGATGCCGCGCGACATCGCCTTGGAGGCCTCGAGGAATGGCACCACGTTGGCCGGCCCCTTGGCCGAGTCGAAGGCCAGGAAGTTCATGCTGAAGGCACTGTAGCCGCCACTCTCCAGCAGGGCGCGCAGCCCCAGCCCGGTGCGCACGGAACGCCGATGTACGGTCGGCGTGAGGTCGGCGGCAAAGCGCCGCAGGTCATCGGCCATCTCGGTCTTGATGGCCGCGGCGCTGATTGCCCGCGCGGCCCTCTCCAGGTCCTGGCGGGAAAGCTCGTCCACCGTGATGCCCAGTTCGCTTTCGAGCACGTCTTCGTCCACCGCAAAGTCACCCATGCCGACGAAGGCAGGGCCGAGGCGCAGCGTCCGGCTGTAGGCCAGGCACTGGGCCGCGTAAGCGCCCCGGGCGATGTCCGCGGCACGAGCCAGGACCTCCGAGCTGGCCAGGTGTCCAGCCACAATCTGGAAAGGCTTGCCCAGGCGGCGCAGCATGCAGGCCAGGTCCTGCACGCCGTGGATGCCGTGATTGTACATGATCCGTGCCGCGTCCACGTCCTTGCCGAAATCCCGGTCCATGGTCGTGTCGAGCATGAGGATCGGCAGTTCCGTGCCGGTCAGCGCCTCGATCGACTCCAGCGACGGCGAGTAGGCCAGGTGGACGGTGACGATGAGATCAACCGCGGCGCTTTCCAGGTGATCTACGGCCTGCTCGAACTCAGACTGGACGCGGCAGACACGGCACTCGATCACCTCAATCCCGAGCTGACGGAAGCCGGCGGCAATCTCGGCCAGGAAGGGATCGAACTCGGCCCGCCGCTCCGGCATGAGGTCGTCGTAGAGCTTCAGGTACAGTGGCAGCAGGCCGATCTTGGCAGCGCGGGCCATGGCATCATCTCATTTCTTGCTTACGTCATACGCCATCAGGACATTGCCGTGACGAATGTAGAGGCGGCCATTGGCGACCACCGGGTGCGCCCAGTGTTGGTCGCTGCCTTCGGTCACCTTAAAGGAGCCCTTCAGCGTGGCTCCGGTCGGTCCCGGCTTGATCAGGCTCACCTGCCCCTTCTCGGAATAGGCGTAGATCATTCCCTCGGCCACCGTGATGGAGCCTTTCCCGGCTTTGCCCTCGATCCAGCGTTCCTTGCCGGTCGTGGTGTCCAGGCAGACCAGGCCCCGGTCGTTGGTCCCGTACAGATTACCGCCCAGCAGCACGATCGAGCCGTGGTGGTTGTCGAGCACCTTCTGTTCCCAGGCGGAGTTGACGCTCTTTGCGTCCGCGGCGATCGTCAGCATCTCGGTGCCCTGTCCGTAGCCGCTGGAGAAGATCACTCGCCCATCCGCGTAGACCGGGGTGGCCGCATGCACGGCGTACTTGTTCTTGTGCGCCGACTTCCACAGCAGCTTGCCGGTGTCGGCGTCGATGCCGACGGCCCCAAACTCGACCATGGTCAGGATCACGCGGTGGCCATTGTGTTCGACCAGTATGGGCGAGCAGTAGGCGCTCTTGCAGTCCAGTCCCTTCGTCGTCCAGACCGGCTTGCCGGTGGCGACATCGAGAGCCACCACCAGGGCCTCGGGTCCACCGGGGGTGCAGATGACCCGCTTGCCATCCACCAGGACGGATTCGGCCACGTTCCAGCGCAACTGGCGACCGCCGAACTCCTTGAACGTGTCTACCTGCCACTGCTGCTGGCCCGATTTCTCGTCGAAGCAGGTCAGGATTCCCGTACCGCTCATCAGAAAGACCCGACCGTCTTGGATGGTCGGTGTGCTGCGACTGCCCGGGTAACCGCCGCCGTCCACCGAGTCGCTGCCGTAGGAGGACTTGCCGAGGAGCTTGCCATCGTCCTGGATCGCGATGAGTTTGCCGACCTTGTCGATCACGCCGGTGGTGTAGATTCGGTTACCGATCACGGAGACCGTCGAAAAGCCCTGCCCCAGGCCCTCGACCGACCACAGCTTCCGGGGTCCACCCTCCGGCCATTCGCTCAGCAGGTTCTTCTCCCGCGAGATGCCGTCGCGCTGGGGACCGCGCCATTGGGGCCAATCGTCGGCCCGCAGGCCAAAAGCCGCGACAACCACCATGACGAACGCTGTGTAAGACCGAACTGCCATGTACGCCTCCTTGATCATCTTTCCGCGCTTGCCATCGTCGCGGTCACGTGCCCCTGGCGACTCGGAGTGTAACTCTGCCTCTGTGTACCGTCAAGCCGACCCGCCCGGCGGGTGACCGTGCATCAGGAAGACGAATACCGTGCGCCCACTATTGAGCAGCATGGGGGGGCTTTCTGGCGGCGCCGCAAGCAGTGGACTACGGTACGGGACACAGCTGGAGATACGCGATGACACAGGCGGTAACCGCGACCCCGGCGCCGGGTTCAGAGCGCTGGGCCTGGATTGAGTTGCTGGGCTTCGACATCGGGGCCGAGGACCTCGGCGTTGCCGCGGTTCTTGGCCGGATGGGGTTCGTCCCTGACGGGATGTCGCTGCTGCTGTTCAATGCCGACTTCGTGCATACGCATGGCGAGCGTGATCCGGCGGCGCCTTTTCCCACGGACTACTGCTCCTACTGCGGCCACCTCGGCAATGAGGAGCGCGGCGTGCAGGCGTGGTCGGCGGCGTTGCTGCGTCGGCTGATCCAGACCCTCCAAGCCCACGGCACGCGCGTCTATGTCAGCGTCTTCGATCTCTTCGTCAGCGCCGAGTGGATTGGCCGACACCCCGAGTTGCTGGCCGTGCGCCGCACCGGCGAGCGCATCCACTCGCTGTGCCCGTGGAAGCGCCTGGCCGACGGGAGCCTGTACGAGGACTTCTTCAGTCGGCAACTGGTTCAGGTGCTGCGCGACTACGGCTTCGACGGCTACCACTGCGCCGACGGCTATGCCCATCAACGTCTCCCCATCTCCGAGGGCGACTTCTCCGATGACCTGGTCGGACAGTTCGTCGAGGCCACCGGCGTCAGGCTCCCGGCCGAGTTCGCGGCGCCCGGCGCTGCGGATCCCGCCCGGCTGGAGCGCCGCGCTGACTGGATCTGGGCTCAGCGGCGTACGGAATGGATTCACTTCTACGCTGGCCGCATCACCGGCTTCATGCGCAAGGTGGCCGCGGCCGTCCATGGGGAGAAGCGGCAGATGGTGGCCAACTCGGCCTGGACCAAAGACCCCTTCGAAGCGCTCTACCGTTACGGGGTGAACTATCGGGCCAACGCCGAGGCCGGCATCGATGCCTACATCGTCGAAGCCGCGGCCGGGGCGTCCGAACTCGACGGCTACGAGAAGGTGAGCGGGCGCCGGGCTCTGTATCCTTTCGCCGCCGCCGTGCTCCTCAACCACGGCTTCTTGCCGCAGACGCCGCTGCTCTTCCTCAACGGCATCAAGGACACCACCGAGGAGTGGTGCCTGTTGCGCCACACGCCGCCCCTGCTTGCGGCGGAGATCCACACCATGAGTCACCTCTTCGGCGTCGCTGCCGCGGGTCCGCCCAAGCGTTGCGTGGCCGGGCCGGTTGCCTGCCTGGCCGACGGACTGAGCGCCGCCGAATGGGCCCGGATGCGCGCCGACTGGGACACGGCGGTAGAGTTTACCCCGGTACGCATCCTGGGCGCCACGCTGGTGTGGTCCGATGCCGCTCACGAAGCGCAGTTGGCGGACTACATCGCCACCCGGCGCTGGTCCGTCCACCGGCTGCTGCACCATCTGCTGGAACGCGGCGCTCCGGTGCATTCGGTGGTTCGCCTTGACCGTCTCGAAGGCGTCCGTGGCCCCCTCCTGGTGCTCAATGCGCATCTCTTTCCCGCGGCGGAACTGCGGCGCGTGCTGGACTGCGGCGAAGGCCCGCTCCTCCTCATTGGCGCCGGCCCGGCGCCGGCGGGCGTCGAGGTGTTCTGCCGCGACGGCGTTGCGGCAGACGGCCTGTGGTGTGCTGGCCGTGGCCTTGCCCGTCAGCCGCTGCCGTCTCCCGAGGTCGAGGAGTCCGGACCCGACCTGCCGACCGACCTGGCCACGGTTCGGGAACCCTCTGGCGGACACGCCATGTTCTACTACGATCTGCCCTACCGCCGCCTCTCCGCCGCCTTCCTGCAAGCCTGTGCTGACCTGCTTGGGCAGACCGCCGCGGGGGTGCGGGTGCTGACCGAGCGAGAGGCGATCCGGGTCACCGCCATGGACGATGCCCATGGCGTGCGACGGCTGCTGATCGGCAACGACGCGCACTGGTACGGCAAGCCCCAGATCGAGGTCGGGCGCCCCATCCGGAAGCTGACCATCCGCACCCCGTTTCCGGCAGTTCCGGGTCGGGTCGCGGGTTCGACCTTCTCCATCCGGGTGCCCGGGCGTGGCATGGTGATCGTGGATGTCGAATAGCCATCCCAGAAAAACGGCGAACCCGGAGCCCCCCGCGCCGCGCCGCGCTTTCTCCGCCTCGCGCTTTGCCCTCTTTGGGCCTCTCCCCCTGGAGCACGAGACCTGCCTGTTCCTGCTGGTGAACCTGGCTGACTTCGTGATCACGGCCTGGCTGCTTCAGACGGGCCGTTTCCGCGAAGCCAATGGGCTGGCCGTGTGGGTGTTACGGCACTGGGGCTGGCAGGGATTACTGCTCTACAAGTTCGGCCTGGTGACGGCCATCTGCCTGCTGGCGCAGGTCATTGCCCGGCACCGCCTGGAAACCGCCCGGCGCCTGCTCAGCGGTGCGACCCTCCTGTTCGCCCTGGTGCTGACGACCGCGCTGCTCCTGGCCGCGCTCAGCTGAGGTCCCGGCGATTCTGGCTGGTCAGGCGGGACTCGCTCCCAGGTGGCTGAGGTCGTTCAGCACCCGTTTCAGACGGTCCATTTCAGGCTGCTAGGGTTTTCCTTGCAGGGGTCGGAAAGCCTGTAGATCGCGGTCGAGACGGTCGGCCTGCCGCCCCGCGGCAACCACGCCCTCGGCGAGCAGGTGCGCCCCGCCGAAGGTCCGCCTCTGCTCCAGGCCGGAGCGCAGGGCCGCGACCACCTCGCGCGTCTGCCGGTAGGCGGTCGAGAGGTCGGTCGCGCCGCGCCGTGCCGCGTCCCGCTCGGACCGGTTCAGGCGCTCGAGCAGGCGGTCCGCTGGCTCAAAGGGGGCCGCTTCAAGCCGCAGGTCGTCGATCCAGACCGTATGGGCCGCCGCGGGCTCACTCATAAACAGATCAACCTGCACCAGGCTCGACAGGTCCAGGGCCAGCTCACGCAGCGACCCTGAAAATGCCAGCCGACCCCCCGCCGGCACCGTCGCCGACAGCGTCGCTTGCGCCCCGGTCAGGTCCCGGAAGCACAGCTTGAGCGGCGCTTCGGTCTTACCCGGGTTCCGCGCCTCGAAGCAGAAACGCTCGTAGCCGCTCCAATCGCGCAGCGGCAGCCCGCGCTCCGCATAACGGGCCTGATACGACGGCCAGCGGGGGCCGCCGGGCTGGTACGGCGAAAAGACCAGCTCCAAAGCGCGCTGCCCTTCCAGGTGGGCCGCCTCCGTGAGCCGGGCCGCCATGCCGTTCGCCTGCCAGCCCGTGAGGTCCTTGTCCGCCTCAAACCCTGTGATGAGCAAGCGTAGCGGCAACTCCATCGCCTTCAGGTCACGCTCCTTGAGCAGCGCCAGGGTGGACAGGTAGACGGTCGGCGCCCGCGTCGAGCGCCTCGGGAACACCCGTACTTCCTCGATCTTCTCCAGCGTCAGCTTCTGCGCCAGCAACTCTGCCAGCGGGAAGATGAGCGTGTTCCAGACCTTGGGCTGCAACGCCGCCTGCAGGTCGTGGCGCGCCTCGCCTTCGCGGACGGACAGAACGAGGTCCAGCGCCTCGTCGTCGGGGTGTAGACGCGCAGCGCCAGAAAGTCCCGGCCGCGCCAGTCCACTCGAGAAAGCGCGGCGGCGGGCAGCTTCAGGGCGGGCCCCTCGGCGTCGCCGGTCGCGGCGGCCGGATAGGAGAGCTTGAGCACCGTCCGCGCCGGGTCGACGGGGTCGGGCACTGGCTCCGGCGCCACGGCGCCGTTGACGGTCAGCGCCAGCTTGGCCGCGCCGAAGTCGACCAGGGTCGTTTCCGCGAAGGCCGCAGGCAGCACGGCGGCCGTGGGCGCAGCGGTACACAGCCCCAGCCCGCACAGGCAAAGCCAGGCCAGTACACCGCGCAGGAATCTTCCCATGCTCGTCCCCTGTTCATGGCGCCCAGCGCCGCGCCGACCGGGTTGCCGGGTGCAACCTCAACTGCGGTAGTCGGCATTCTCGCTGATGTACTCATGCGAGCGGTCGGCGCCGGTCACCGTAGACGCCGCCGAGCCGCTGCCGAGGTCAATCAGAATCTCGACACAGCGTTCGTGCGGCGGCCAGGAGAGCGGCGGCCTGAACACACCCTTCGCATCCGGCGGCGCGCTCTCGTAGAGCTCGGCCTGCCGGAAGTAGGCCGACAGGATCCGTTCCGTGTCGGGTCCGATGCGAAAAGCGCCGTCGGCAAAGACCTCATGGCCGCCGATCGCCATGCGGCAGCGGCTCACTTCCAGGCTGGGGTGGTGGTTGCCCAAATACTTGCCAACCGCACACACCAGTCGGCCGATATTCGGGTCGTTGCCACACAGCGCGCACTGAAACAGCGGCGAGTTCACTACCGACTTGCCCACGGCCCGCGCCAAGGCGGCGTCCGGCGCGCCTTGGACCGTTACCTTCATCACATGATGCACGCCTTCGCCATTCCGGACCACGTCCTCGGCCAACTCCCGGCAGACGCGTCCCAAGGCCTCGCGGAAGGCGGCTTCCGGCACCTCGCCGACTCGCCCCGAGGAGGCGACCACGACCGTATCCGAGGTGCTCTGGTCCGAGTCGATGCTGATGGCATTGAAGGACTCGCCGACCACGCCGGGAAGCATCCCACGCAGCGCCGCCCGCGGTACCGCGATATCGGTGAGGATGTAGACCAGCATCGTGGCCAGGTTGGGCTCAATCATGCCGGCGCCCTTGGCGATGCCCACAATCGCGCCGCCGCCCACCTCCACGCGCCGGATCTTCGGGTAGAGATCGGTGGTCATGATCCCCAGCGCGGCGGGCAGGATGCTTGCCGACTGGAGTGTTCCGACCGCCGCCGGCAGGGCGCCGAGCATGGCCTCTACCGGCAGCCTCCAGCCGATCACGCCGGTGGAGGAGGGCAGAATCTCCTCCGGCCTGAACCCGAGCTGCGCCGCCAGCGCCGCGCAGAGCCGCTCACTGGCCTCCACCCCACCGGGCGAGCAGACGTTGCTGACCTTGTTGTTGACTACCATCGCCCCCAGGCCAGGCTCCTGCAGCCGCCGCCGACCGATCAGCACCGGCGCCCCCGGAAAGGCGTTGCGGGTGAACGCGGCCGCAAAGTCCGCCGTTGGCTGGTCCAGCACGATCAGCGTCAGATTCATGAAGCAGGTCTTCGGCGCCTCGGCAGGCACGAAACTGAAACGCGTCGTCCCGACACGAAAACCACGCGGCAGCGCCGCCTGTGTCGCCAGCCATTGCCGCTGCTCAGATTCGGACGTGAACTCCATGGGGTAGCACCTCGTTGCCGCGGGTTGCTGTTCTGCCTGGCGGCCAGGGGCGGAATATAGGCCGCGGACGGGCCGACACCAGAACCCAGCGCTCGAAACAGGAGTGGGAGGCTCTGGCCGGTTCTGACCGCAGCGAGTTCGGCCGCATGGCTGTTTCAAGAAACGACCGCCGTCGTACCGCCGAC
>CAIZKT010000951.1:0-8568 GCA_903933565.1 uncultured Victivallales bacterium
CGAAACGGGCTTGGCATCGCGGGCTCCAGGGGCACGGGTCTTGCAGGCACGGGGATACCGCGAACCTGCCCGAAACGGGCTTGGCATCGCGGGCTCCAGGCCGTCGTCCCGCGTCTTGCCGCCCGGCTCAACCTGGCTTGGGCTGAGCCGCAAAATGGTGGCGCAAGGCGGCCAGGTGGTCGTTGGTGCGTCGGATTCCCTGCAGCAGTTGCTCGATGTAGGCGGGGCTGGCCAGGAGGGCCTGGTGCATGAGGATCAACCCTGTCCGGTCGGCGCCTTCCTCGGCGCCAGGCAGCCTCAGGGTGGCGTAGTCCTGCTTCCCCTGGCGCTCGCGGTACGGCACGGGACTGGTGCGGTCGGCCAGGTTGAGCAGCGGATGGCGGTAGACGGGCGCATAGGGCGTGGCCAGGCTGATGCCTTCGGCCTGCAGCGCCCGGTTGTAGTGCTCGCGCGACAGCCCGTCGGCGCTGGCGGGGTCGAAACGCAGCGTCATGCCGTAGTAGGCCTGGGTGGTGACCCGCGGATCCCGTGGCACGGCCTGCAGTGGCCCGCCCATAGTGACCAGGGCCTCGGCCAGCAGGCGCGCCGTCGCTTCGCGCTGGGCCGTCTGAGCTGCCAAGCGCCGAAGGCCGCCCCGTAGCAGGGCCGCCTGCATCTCCGTCATGCGGTAATTGTGGCCATAGCGCCCGCCCGGCACGAGCTGATCATACGGCGCCTTCTCGGCGTCCTTCGGCGCCCAGCCGACCTGCTTGAGGGCGAACACGGTCCGGTAGACCTCGGGGTCGTTGCACGACACCGCCCCGCCTTCGCCGCAGGTTAGGACCTTGCTCTGCTGGAAGCTAAAGCTGCCCGCATCCCCCAACGCCCCCGCGGCCCGCTCGCGCCAGCGGCTGCCGTGCTGGTGGGCGACGTCTTCCACGATCTTGATGCCGTGCTTGCGGGCGATCTCGGTGATGGCGTCCATATCGCACATGCAGCCATACAGATGCACGGGGATGACGGCCTTGGTGCGCGGCGTGATGGCAGCTTCGAAGCTCGCCGGATCCAGGCAGAGGGTCGCCGCATTGACGTCGGCAAAGACGACCTCGGCGCCGACATCCAGGGCGGACTGGGCCGTCGCCACCCAGGTCAGACCCGGCACGATGACCTCATGGCCCGGCTCGACGCCCACCGCCTGCAAGGCGCACTGCAACGTCACCGTCCCATTCGCCAGGCACAGGCAGTAGCGCGTCCCCAGGAAGCGGGCATACTCGTCGCAGAATGCACGCTCTTGCGGGCCCAGCCAGCTCCAGGTGCCGCTGCGCACGACCGCCGCGACCGCCTCGACATCGGCCTCCGTCACCAGCGGCCAGGCCGGACTCCGCAAGGTCACCGCCGCCATGCCGCCCAGCAGTGCCGGCTTTGAAGTCTCGTTCGACATGTCTGCCATCCTCCCGTTCGTGGTGATAGAAAACCGTAGGCTAAGGCCGGGGCGCGCCCGTTGCTACTCTCTCAGCCTTACCTCGCCGGCGCTGCCGACCTCGAAGTTCGGCCCGCCGGTGCCGACCCAACACACCCAGGGACACGGGCCGGCGGTCTTGCGGACGCCAATATTGAAGCGCAGCGTCTTTGCCGTTTTCAAGTCGATGCCGGCGGCGGCGAAGGGGATGCGCCACTCGCCCGACCAGGTGCTGCCAGTGCGGCTGGCCGCGAAGGAGCACGCCTTGCCGAGGCGTTCGACCTCGGTCGCCGACGCGCCGGCGTGGTCCATGCTCTGAAAAGCTCCGCCGGCAAAGCCTTGGAGGACGAAGATCGGCCCCTTGCCGTCGCCGCGTTGCAGGCAGACTTCAGCGCCGTCGTCGCCACCCCAGCGCTGACCGGCAGAGGGCGTCGTGCCCTCCTTGAGTTCATTGAGCAGGCCCACGTAGAGCGCCTCATCATCAGCCGCGATCCAGGCGTAGCTGGGCGGCTTGGCGCCGCTGTTGCCACTCGGTTCCTGGGCCAGCAGCATGGCCTTGGTACGATCGAGGCCCTGCCACTCGCCGGGCTCCAGCCGGCCGTCGAGGGTGACTGTGGCGACCCGGCGGGCCGCCACACAGCGCGGCGTCGGGCGGACCACGGCGGCAATGACATGCGGGTGCTCCCGGGCGCCTTCGGCCTCGACGATCGGCCAGGAGGCCCGCCGCGGATCCTTGTACGGTCCGATCTCGGCGACGGGGATCGGCTTGAAACCGAGGGCCAGGGCCGGAGAGTCGGAGGCGAGGCGGAAGTCGCCCTTGGCAGGGTCGCGGAACTTCGGGTCGGCGACCACGGAGTGCTGATCCAGACCCTTCTCCCGCATCTTGGTGAAGGATGAATCCGGCTCCTCGCCGCGGCGCCAGATGAGGTTGTAGTCGTGTTCGGTGGTGGCGTAGTCGAGGCCGGAGACAGCGTACAGCGTTGCCCCCGGTCTCCCGTAACTGATGATATTGCGGCGGAAGATGTTGTAGGACATGGTCGAGTCCTTGACCGGGTCCTGATGCCGGGCCAGGCCAGGGTAGACCCCTGCGTGCGGCCAGGCCTGCGCCTGCTTCAGCATGTCGGGCAGCATCTTGTGCGAGGTGGGCCATTCCTGGTAGCGCATCTGCTCGCGGTAGCAGTCGTAGATGATGTTATTCTCGATGAGGTTGTCCCGACCGCTGTGGACATCGATGCCGGCCAGGAAGGAGCGCGCGACGATGTTGCCGTAGACCTGTTGGCCGCTGCTCCAGTCGTCGAGGTAGATGCCGAAGGTAAAGAAGGGCGAGAACCACTCTTTGCCACCGTGGCGGCCGTAGCCGAGGGTATCGTGGACGTAGTTGTAACGCACGATGTGCCCGCGGTTGGTCCAGTCGCGGCCAAGGGAGTAGGTGGCGCCACTGTCCTGTGTCTCCAGGTTGATGTGCCGCACCTCGTTGTACTCGATGACGTGATCGTTGCCGTTGTAGTCGATGCCGATGCGCGGGCAGTCGTGGATGAGGTTGTGCGAGACGAGGTTGCCGACGCCGTTGGTGGACACCCCAGAGGCCGTCTTGGCGTAGTAGCCGGTGTGGTGGATGTAGTTGTTCTCGATCCGATTGGCGTCCGGAGCGGTGGGATTGCGGTTGCCGGAGTAGGCGGTGACCCCGGAGCCGCCGGTATCGTGGATGTCGTTGCCGTAGACGAGGCCTTCCTTGCAGGCCGAGAGCGCCACGCCCGTGCCGACATTGCGGAGCTCGCAGCCCACCACGGCGCAGGACTGGGCTGAACTCAGCGCCACCGCCGGACCGTCGCTGCCCTCCAGCACCAGTCCCTGCAGGGTGATGTAGCGCGGTCCCTCGGCCTCCTTGGCGTCCTTGGCCAGGCTCACGATCGGGCTGACCCGCGGGACCGAGACCTGGCCGCTGGCGAGGTCCGCGGGCGGCCAGAAGTACAGCGTCGAGGTCGCCTTGTCGGCATACCACTCGCCGGGGGCATCAAGCTCCTCGAACAGCCCGCGCACATAGTAACGGTCGCCTGGGTTCAGCCCGTAGGAGGCCGACTGGGCCAGCGTGATGAGGCGTCTTGCCGGGTCAACCGCGGCGATGGGGATGATGTTGTTCCAGTAATTCACCCCGGGGAACACCCATACCTGGCCGTCCGTGGGCCGGGCCCAGGCGTGGATGCCCGTGGCCGGTGCCTCGAACGAGGTCGTGCTGCCAGGGGTGGGTTGCGCCTCGATGTAGGAGAAGCCGCCGGCGTAGGGGTTCTGCGGGTCGTAGTTGGGGTAGCGCGCCAGGATCATGCGCTGCCCCCCAAACAGCACCTGCTTGACCTCGGCCCCGGTCAGCCCGCAAGCTTTGAGATCAGCCTTGAGAATGGCGCCCTGATGCGGCACGAAACCACGCACCTCCGCCCCCCCTACCAGGATCGGCTTCTCGTGGCGGAAGGCCCGGTAGACGATGGGGCCGGCGGCCGTACCGGAATCCACGCCGTTGAGAACCAGGGTCGCGGTAAGGTGATAGGCGCCGCCGCGCAGCCAAACGGTAGCCCCGGCCGCCAGCGGCCCTTGGCGCCGGAGTCCGCGTAACTCATCGCGGGCTCGGCTGAGCGTAGCGAAGGGTCCGTCGGTGCCGGCCCGGTTGGGTGAGGTCAGGCGTCCTGACCAGGCATCGTTACCATCCGTAGCCACGTACAGCTCGATCGGCGTCATGCGCTCGGCCGCCTCGGCCCCGCCCGAACGGTCGCTGGCCGACCCCACCCCGGCACACCCCGCCAACCACGGCAGCACCATGGCGGCGCCGACCCACACGGCGTGATAGGTCATCTTCATCAGAACTCCCGCGGATAGGCTTGCGGCCGTTTCTGCCAGACGATCTGCCGGACCACCAGGCCGCGGATGCGGATCATGCTCTGGTAGGCCTCGAAACCGATTCGGTTATGCACGCTCGAGTCGATCGGCGCCGGATCGAACAGCTCCAGCCGCAGCAGCCCATCGACGAAAACGAAACAGTGCCCCTCGATGGAGCCGGCCTGGATGTGATACTCGCGGCCCGGCTCGAACCACGGGCAGGGCGCCGCCGCCACCAGTCGGTAGTCGGGGGACTTTTCGATGCCGATCTTGCCATCCCACCAGCCCTGAATCCCGGCGACATAGGCCGCCCCGCGGGTGTTGTTTTGCTCGTCCCAGCTCAGGTTCCACATGACATCGATGTCGTGCGTCGAGGGCAAGACGGTCCGGGCGTGGAAATCCAGCAGCACATTGCCCGGAAAGCCGCGGCGCGACATGATCACGCCCGGTCCGGGCTCCGGATTGACGCCGAGCAGCGCCTCGCCGTCGCAGCGCCAGGTCGAGTGGCGTACCTCCCAGTCCTCCGCCAAGCTCGCGGCGGTGAGGGGTCGATCGTACAACACCAGCGAGGCATCGAGGTCGATGCGCTTATGCATGAGCAGCAGGTCAGCCATGGTCTTCCTCTCCGGCCAGACAAGGTGTGGCGATCCGTCCGCGCCCTCAGCGTGGCAGCTCGAGGTCATAACGATAGGCGTGCGGCGGCACGCCACAGGTCTCGTGGCGGCCGACATCGCCCGGGCAGCCGGACATCAGCAGCACGATGGCGCCGGTTTCACGGTCCTCGTAGCGGCGCCAGTTCGAGAAACGAAGGGTCTCGGGCTGGCCCGCGGCGGCGTCCCGGGTCTCGATGGCCGTGACCGTTTCGGGAATCACGGCCAGGCTCTGCGGGTCGATCTCGGCAATCTGCAGAGTGGTGCGGGGATCGCAGCCGACGGTGGGACGGTCCAGGAGGTTGGTGATCAGGTACAACCGACCGTTGGCCGTAGCCCGGAACACGTGCGCCAGGCAGGCGGGGCAGTAGACCTGCCGGCCGTCGGTGTAGCGCAGGACCTGCGGCTCGGACCAGCTGCGTCCGGCGTCGGCGCTGACGGTCCAGAAGCGGGCGCTGGGTACCTTTACCGCGGACTGCTGCCGGGTGCGTACCCGCATGACCATCAGCCAGCGGCCATCGGCCAGCGTAGCCACGCAGGGCTCATCGCCGCCATCGTCCGAACCGTCTGGCCCGACGGTGGCGAAGGCGGACAGGTCCCAATCCAGGCCTGATGCGTCCGCCCGCCAGCGCCCCAGCAGGCAGGCACAGCGGAAACGGCCCGCCGGAGTGGCCTCGGCGCTGAAGAAGGGCAGCAGCACCCGGCCGTCCGGGAGCCAGACTGGCGTCGCGCCCTCAACCCCACCGCAGTTGCGGCCGAAACGGGTGTCCGGGGCCCAGTCCGCGGGCGTCGCGCCGGGGCCGCAGAGGAGCTGTTCCGGCGCGGCCCAGGTCTGGCCGCCATCACGGGAGACCTGCGTCCACATCAGACCCGTCAGGCGCTCCGGGGCGCCGACGTCCCAGGGCAGCAGGCCGTCGACCCTGAACTGGCTGCGGTAGAGGCGCAGCAACGCCTCGCGGCGCGGATGGTAGAGGTAGCACGGTCCTTCAAGGTCCAAATGCCAGGCCCCATGAACGGGCGCGTCGCCCGTCCAGGTCTGGACCGTCTCCCAGGTGCGGCCATGATCCTGGCTGCGGCGGATTTCGGCGGGGCGGGGATGGTGGTCGCGGCGGCTGAGATGGCGAACGGTGAAGTAGTAGCCGCGCTGGCCGCCGTAGGTCACGGTCTCGATCAGCTCCGGTCCACTGGGAGCCGTGTACCCGACCCAGGTTACCTGGGCTTCCTCCAGGATGTTCGGCTGTTCGATGTGCAGACTGCGGTGGACCTTGATCCCGGCCATGCGTGCTCCTCCTTGCCCTGGCGGTCGGTGGCGGCCCGGTTGGCTGCCGTCCACAAACATACACTCACAACGCGAAGCGCTCGTCGTGCAGGCGGTGCGGCGGTACGCCCAAGGCCAACAAGGCCGGGCGCAGGCCGGCCATCATCGGCGGCGGACCGCAGAGGTAAACATCGCGCTCCGCGACATCGGGGACAAGTCGGCAGACGCAGTCTCGGTCAACCCGCCCCTTCTCGCCCGGATAGCCAGGGGAGTCGCTCATGACGTGGATGATTCGCAGGCGCCCGGCGGCCGCTTGGGCCAAAGCCTCCAGTTCCTCTCCGAAGACGACGGTCGAGGGCGTCCGGTTGCCGTAGATCAGGATGATCTCGCGCCCCGCCGCGAGCAGGTCCGCCGCCAGCGCCCGAATCGGGGTGATGCCAATCCCCCCGGCAAGCAACAGCACCCGCGACGATTGACAGACCTCGGCGGTAAAGATTCCATGCGGGCCATCGAGGATGACCGGCGTGCCCGGCTGAAGCTGTGGAATCCGGCGGGTGAAGTCGCCCACTGGCTTGATCGTCAGTCTGAGCTGGGTTCCATCCGGCGGGCAGGACAGCGAGAACGGATGCGCCTGCCAACGAAAGCCCGGCGCCCAGAAGCGCACCATGAAGAACTGGCCTCCGCGGGCACGGAAGCGCTCCAGGTGGCGGCCGTGGAGGATCACGGAGGTCACCTCGCCAGGTTCAGCCACCAATCGTGCGACCGCAAAGCGGTGACCAGCGAAACGCCACAGCGGCCGACCGACCCGGTAGCCGAGCAGATTGCCCAGCACCACGCCGTAGAGCAGCCACCAATACGCCGCAAACCAGCGGTTCTCGGTGAGATCGCTGCCCACCTCGAGTTGGTGGCCAAAGACGAGCGCCAGCGCCAGGTACAGGCCCAGGTGGGTGAGATGCCACGTCTCGTAGCGCAGTCGGCGGCGCACCGCGCCCAACGAAAGCGCGACGGCGGTCAGCAGAATGGCCAGGCCGAGCACCGCCGCCAACACATCCTCCCAGCTGCGACAGAAATCCAGTAACTGCGCCCAGAGGCCGACGTCGGCCTGCCGGGCGTGGCCCGTCAGCACCAGCAGCGGATGAGCCAGCAGCAGAGCCAGCAGCGCCAGGCCAAGTACATGGTGCAAGCGGGTGAGACGGTCGAGGCCGAAGGACGGTTCGACCCACCCCACCCGGCCAATCAGGATGAGCTGAAGCAACACCCCGAAGGCCGCCAGCAGGCCCGCCAGACGACCGTAGGCCAGCAGCTGCCCAACCGCGTCGCCGGTCAACAGGTTGCCCAGCGGATGGCGCCAGTGATACCAGAACCAGAAGCCGACGATGAGCACTATCTGCGAGCCGAGCACGGCAAGCCAGCGCAGGTTTTTCACGGTAGGGTATCTGCCCGGAAACGAACCTCGCCACCCACGCCCTTGGTAGGGGGAGGCACGCCGCGACCGCAGCGCTGCTGGCCGCGGCCGCGACTGCCGTACCCGGTTGGCGGGGTGGCGATGATCAGGCTGAGTGGGTTACTTGACGACGTCGAACTTGCTGCGGGGCGAGTCGCAGACGGGGCACTTCTTCAGTGCCTGGTCGAGGCTGGTAAAGCCGCAGATCTGGCAGACGAGGAAGTCCTTGTTGGCAACCTTCCAGGACTCCAGTTCCTTCAGCGCCTGCTGATAGAGCTTCGCGTGCGAAACCTCGGATGCCATGGCGCCCTTGAACGACTGCGCCGCACCGGCGTTCTTGTCGAGCTCGGCCTGTTTGATGAAGGCCGGGTACATCGTGTCCTTCTCGGCGGTTTCGCCCTTCTCGGCCGCCTCGAGATTCTCCTTGGTGGACTTTACCTCGTGCTTCTCCAGCGCGACTTTGGGCTCCGCGCCCAGCTTCTTGATGGCGGTGGCGTGCTTGGCGGCGTGGATTCCCTCGGACTTGGAGGTGGCACGGAACAGGCTGGCGACCGCCTTGTACCCCTCTTCGTCCGCCTTGACCGCGAAGGCTTCGTAGCGGCTCTTGGCGTTCGATTCGCCATGGTAGGCCGCCTGCAGGTTGTCCAGCGTCGACGGGGCGGCGCTCAGCCTGCCCGCCAAGCCCACGAACAGTACCGCCAGCGCTCCCGAGACCTTGGCCATCCGCTGCGTCATCATGATTCCTGACTCCTCATTCTTTGGGGGCCCACACCGTGCGTGCCCTATCTTGCTTTTGAACCCGCTACACCGCCACAGTTGCATTCTGCGCCCAAAGCTTCGGGAATCGCGGGGCCAGCATCGCCGCGCGCCTGGAGGTCGGCGGTCCGCACCGGCTCTGCCGGGGCTTCCG
>CAIZKT010000952.1:0-3183 GCA_903933565.1 uncultured Victivallales bacterium
CGGGTGACTACTCAGGTGCAACTGCGTATCCTGCCCCAACGGGGCTGCGTACCCAAGCCGGAGCTCGAGACTCTGAGCGCCCCGGAGCGCTCGGCCGAAGTGCTACGCGACTTCCAGCAGTTCCCGGGTGACGCCGGCCAGCCGGCCGACCCGGTGCTGACGCGTACGTTGCGCGAGCAACTACGCCGGGCGCGGTGCTCATCGCGAGTGGCCGTGATCCTGGGCTGCCGTTTGCAGCTACCACCCGAGCTCGACAAGGAGTTCACGGTGCTGCACCTGGGGTTACCCGGTATGCCTGATCTGCGGCTGATCGCCACTGGCATTGGGCACTTGCCCGCCGGCCGACCGGCGGGGGCGGTGCCTTCTCGTTAGCGCAAGCAGGGGAAGGCACGGCGATCCGGCGCGGGCCGCGCCGCAGAGCGGGCAGGTGGGTACAAGATGACGGCGCCCTACCACCCGATCGCTTGCCTATACCCCCGGCCCGAAAAGCTCTCCAGCCGGGCCCAACTGCCTTCGAGCAGGGTGATGACCGGCATGTCAGCCTGCTGCTGAAGCAGGCCAGCGAACTCCGCGCGCAACTCTACGGCGTGGCCTTGGACGAGCGGATCCGCGACGCGGCGAGGTAGACGGGCGCCGTCCGTGCGGTCCATGGTCCCGGCGTACCGGGCCAGTGCCTGGGCCACCCTGCCGCTATGCCTCGCGGTCGGGTTCTGCTAGGTTCGCCACGGTCACATTGGCGAACTGCTGGTGCGCGACGACGCCGTCGTTGCGTACCAGCATTCCGCGCGGCGTGCCACCTTCGGCGCGGCAGCACACATTCGTGAGGCTCAGGCTATCGATGCTGCCCTGGTTGTGCAGGAAGTCCAGCGGCGTGGACGCCAGGTTGACGACGCTGGCCTGGGAGATGCCCAGGTGCTCGACCCTCGCGCCCTCGCCGATGCCGATGCAGGGCGCGACGTTCTCCACTATTTCGGTACGGCAGAAGCTGTTGATCTGCATGTTCCTGATGAACGTCTTGGGCGCCACCTTGAACAGGGGGTAGCGCGGGATGTACCCCGACTTGGCGTTGTCGGGCACCGGCGTTCGCGAGCAGAAGATGCCGTCGAAGACCAGGTCCGTGATCTCGCTCGGCTCGCCCGGATGGACGTTGTACTGGCCCAGGTTGGCGACGAGGTGGCTGAAGCTGCCGAAGACGTTGGCGACGCGCACCCGCCGGATGGGCGAGCCGTCCGACAGCAGACGCACCGCGGTGTACCCCCGCTCGCACCAGACGCCGTCCACCTGGATGTCCGTGATCGGCCCCCGGCTCATCTCGAACATCCAGCCGTCGTCGGCGTTCAGTGCCACCACGTCGTCGTTCGTGTCGCCCTTGAGGTTGGCGATGCGCCCCTGGTGGCAGTTGCCGTGCAGGTGGACGCCATCCATGTTGGGGCGCAGGAGGTTGTAGTCGAAAGTGATGTCCTCGACCGTAAAGCGCCGGATATTGGCCATCTGGATGCCGAAGGTCTCAGGGTCCTTGAGCGTCAGTTGCGAAATCCGCAGGTCTTCGACGCGGTTGAACTGCAGCAGCACGCCGAGATAGCGCGCCGGATCGTAGGGCACTCGCCAGTTCTGGCCGTTCTGGTGGTACTCGCAAGTCTGGTGGGCGTTGTTGCCGTCCCAGATGCCGCCCTGCACCGTGATGCCCCGGCTGAGCGCTCCGTGGTCGGCATTGGTCAGCATGTGGGCGTGGGCATGGGCGGCCAGGCGGACCACGGCGTTGCGGTCGGCCAAGAGCGCCTGACCCGAATGCATGACCAGCGTCCGACTGATGAGGTAGTGTGCCGACGGCACCGGCAGATGGATGACCGCATCCCCGCTGTCCAGCGCTGCCTGCAGGCCGGCGGTGTCATCATGCGCGCCATCACCGCGGACACCCGGAAGCTCCAGCACATTCACGTGGTGCATGACCCCATCCTCCAGAAGAACCCAAGCCTGCCGACAACCCGCTCGCGCCCTCCCGACGAGCCGGGGAAAGCGCTGAAGCGCTCGCTACCAGCCAGGACGCCGCGCCGGCAGCGAGAGCCAATGTACCACCACTCCAGCCCCTGGCGCGGGACGTACGGCAACGCCCCATGGCTGTTTCAAGGAACCGCCGGTGGCGGCTGCGGGACGACCGCGCGGCAGCGCCTCCAGGGGTCCGCGTTCGCCAGTCCCGCAGGGCCGGGACGCCTCGCGGTAATGGCGGCGAGCGGGCGAAGCCCGCGTCGACCGCCGACTCCTGTGCGGGTTTGCCGGACTTTGGAGTGGCCCTGGCGACTCCCCCGCGCGCCACTGGTGTGCGCCGTAGTATGTTAGCGCGAACCGAGCCTGAAGCCCTGCGGAGCGCGGGTGGCGCTGCCGCTCGCCCGCCGGCAAGTCTGGATGCACGCACACTGAAAGAGCACCGATGAACCTGCGACTCCTGGCGCTACGAGTTCTGCCGGGAAGGGCTGGACGACTACCGCTACGTGCGGGCCCTGCTGGCGGTCAGCCGGCAGCGCGGCGCCCAGGTCGAGCAGGAGGCAGCGGCATTGGTCCAGGAAGCCATCGCGGACATTACCGCCGACGTGAGCGACGTCACCCGTGCCGAGCGCTGGCGGTGCGGCTGGCCGAGATGATCCTGGCGTTCGGAAAGGGCACGCCATGAGCCCCCTGCTCCAGGCTGTCGTCCAGCGCCGGAAGCTCACGCCCGGGCTGTGGACGCTGGTCGTCGGCGGCGACGGCAGCGCCTTCAACGGGGAAGACCTCTTGGCACGGAGGCGTTTCCGCGGCTATTCGTCGTTATGGGTCAAGGAAGCCGGGGCGTACGAGTTCGGCCTCGAGCCCGACGTCGGTTCAGACAACCAGGAGTGCATATGAAGCCCGACAGAACGGAGACCGCCTGCCTGCGAGAGCTGGCGAAGCGCTACATGGACGCCTCTGCCAGCCAGGAGCACGAACGGACGAAGGAGCTCTGGCGCCGCCTGCATGACCGCAGGATGCAGCGGCCCATGATCTACATCTGGGTCATCATCTTCACCGACGAGTTCGAGGAGGTGGCCAACCCCGTGTGCCGCCAGCCGCTCTTCCGGGAAGCGGAGAAGCGGCTGCGGATCGACCTGTGCCACCACTCCACGGGGGACGACTACCTGCTGGAGCCGTTCATCGATTTCTGGGCCGTGC
>CAIZKT010000953.1:0-25218 GCA_903933565.1 uncultured Victivallales bacterium
CTCATTCCGGTAGGTCCGGCCTCCCAGCCGGGGGCCCGGCTGAACCCTGAACCCTGAACCCTGAACCCTAGGACCTGAGTAGTCATCTCCTACGGAGCTGACTTGCGCCCCAAGCCGTCCACCACGTTAGGCTATATTGACGCGGGGCGCTCGCGCTACCACAGTACGCGGCTTAAGTTCAGCGTTTTTGGAGTCCTTCCGCAGGCCGACGCCTGCGGCTGAAGTGGAGCAGAACGGTCGATGGAGCTCAAGTTCAGATGCGGCAAGTGCAACCGCAAGCTTGAGGCTACCGCCACCATGGCGGGCTCGATCGTGTCGTGTCCGAATTGCGGCTCCGACGTCACCATTCCGGCCGCCATTCTGGCGCCCGGTGTGACCCTGGCTGGTTTTCGCCTCGAGCGGGAGATTGGTCGTGGGGCGATGGGGCGGGTGTTTCTGGCCACCCAGTTGTCCATGGACCGCCAGGTGGCGCTGAAGGTCATGCCGGGCCCCAGCGTGGCCGATTCCGGCTTTGTCGAGCGCTTCTTCCAGGAAGTCCGCCTCGCGGCCCGTCTCGAACACCCCAATATCGTGGCGGCGTTCGATGCGGGCGAGGACCACGGCTACTACTACTTCGCCATGGCGTACATCGATGGCGAGTCGCTGGATGTGCGGGTGAAGCAGCACGGGCCGTTGCCGGAGCGCGAGGTCCTCGCCTGGACCGTCAGCATTGCCGAGGCGCTGTCCCACGCCTGGGACAGCAGCCACATTCTGCACCGTGACGTCAAGCCGGCGAATATCATGGTGGACCGCGATGGCCGCGCCTTGATCATGGACATGGGCATCGCCAAGAACCTCAGTGACGACAGCCATCTGACGGCTACCGGCGTGGCGCTTGGAACCCCCCATTACATGAGTCCGGAGCAGGCGCGCGGCATCCAGAATCTCGATTTCCGGGCGGACATGTACTCACTGGGGGCGACCCTGTTTCACCTGGTGGTGGGCCGGGTTCCCTTCACCGGTACCAGTGCCGTGGAGGTGGTGACCAAGCATCTGCACAGCCCCTTGCCCGCGGTGCGCTCGTTGAGACCTGAGGTGAGCAAGGAGTGCGAGGACATCATCGCGCGGATGATGGCCAAGGAGCGCGCCCAGCGCTTTAGCTCCTGGGAAGCCTGTATCCGCGACATGCACGCGGTGCTCAAGGGCAAGACCCCCGATACGACCAAAGCGAGGGTGGCTAAGCAGGCGAGCGAGCACCTGGCAAGCCAGCGCACGCCACCCCCCGCCAGCCGCCCGGAAGAGTCGCCCCACCGGGGGCAGCGCCTGCTGTTGCCCTTGGCTCTGGGCGCGCTGGCCGTCTCGATCGTCATCGGCGCGGTACTGCTCTCCCGGCCGCAGTTCGGCACGCTGCTGACGAACTCCGAGCCCAGTATCCGGCCGCGGCAGGAGGCCGTGCCACCGGTCGCCGAGTCGGCGACCGGCCCGCGGCACGACAGCGCCACGGCCAACCCCGCGCCGCTCTCGGTGACCCGGCCACCGCCGCTCCCGTCGGCCGAGGCACCCGCTGGGAAGCCCAAAGTCGGCGAACCGGCCGCGGCCGCCACGGCAGAACCCGCAGCCGCGGTCGCGGCCAGCGCGGGCAAGCCCGGCGCCACTCCTGTCCCGCCGACCAACGCTGCCGGGGCAGCGCCCGCGGCGGCCAGCGAAAAGGCGCCCGTCCCCGCGGACCCCCTGACCCTGGCTTTGGGCCAGGTTGCGGGCGAGTTGCTGGCGCATCGCACCGTGGCCGCCATCGCCTTGTGGGAAAAGGCTGGTGCGGCGCTGCAGTCAACCCAGTCGGCGGCGCAGTTGGCGGACATCGCGGCCACCCTGGCCTACGCTGACGACTGCGAACGACGCATCCTGGGAAGCTTCCGCCGGAGCATGGGCACGCCCCTCGTCGTGCGGCTGAAGGATCGACAGTGCCGCGTCCTCATCAAGGCCATCACCCCCCCCACGGTCAAGACCCTGGAACTACAGGAGAAAGGGTCCATCGGCGGCTCTTTCTCATTCGCCGAACTGGACATCGGCGAGAAACTGAGCCGTTTGGGCGCCATGGAGGTCGCGGATGCGGCCATCGCCCGCGGTCTGGTGGCCATCTGGGACCAGCGCCTCGACCTGGCGCTGCCGGAATTGCGCCGCTTCGATAACCCGCTGGCCCGCGCCCTGCTCCGTGCCCTCGACGAACGGGCTACCGCACAGCTCGAGCAGGCGGCCGAGCAGGCCTATGTCGAGCTGCTGCACGGGGTGCTCAAGGCGCCGCCTACGGAACCGTCGAAGCTCGGGCAGGACATGCGCCAACGACTCGACACGCCGAAGCGCCGGGAGCGCTTCGAGGAACGGATCCAGGCTTACGAGACCGCCTACAAGAGCACCGTTGCTGGCGCTCAGCACCTGCTCATACTCAAGCGCTGGCTGGATTACCCCTTTGCGGGCAGCCCGTGGACCGTGCCCGAGATCGGGGTGGAATTTGCCTGGGTGGAGGCCATGGGCTGCTGGGCGGGGGCCTACGAGGTCAGTAACGGTCAGTATCGGTGCTTCCGCGGCGAGCACCATTCGACCGCGGTTGAGCAGGTGTCCCTCAACGAGGATAACCAGCCTGCGGTGATGATCAGTTTTGAGGATGCGGAAGGATATGCCGCTTTTCTGACCAAACGCGAGCAGGAGGCCGACCGGCTGCCGGCAGGATTCCGCTACCGTCTGCCGCAAGCGGAGGAATGGACGGCCCTGGCCAGTTGTGGGGACGCCCGGAAGTTTCCCTGGGGTGACGCCTGGCCCCCGCCCGCGGAGTGGAACTACAACGGCACCGAGTGGCCTGGCCCCGAGACCGCCCGTATCCCCGATCACAAGGACCCGTTCCCCGCGACCTGTCCTGTCGCCAAGAGCGGTCGCAATCCCTGGGGGCTATACGGGATCGGTGGGAACGCCATGGAGTGGAGCAGCGGCGAGGGCGGCACCTCCCCCGAGCTGCGCGGGAACGCTTACTGCGGCAGCGGCGGCAGCCATCCCTCGCCGAGCGGCTACACGATCAAGTCTGCCTGGCCGCAGCGGAACCCGAATTTCCGTTCCACGGCAACCGGCTTCAGGCTTCTGCTGGCCACCGATCCGCCCTCCAAGTCGAAAGCGCCGATTGCTGCCCCACCCAAGTGAGCGTGGAGCGTCACTCGCGCACGATGCGCCGGGGCACCTGCCGGTAGGTAGCGTGCAGGCAGTTGATCCCCAGGCCGCGCTCGTCCAGGGTGGTGAAGCCGTGCTGCTCAAGCAGCTTTCTGAGCAGGCTGAGGTCGGCGCCCGCGGCCGAGACATCCACGGCCGCGCCGCTGAGGTGGGCGGAGATGAAGCCTTCGTCCCGGCGGCGCAGGATGTCGTAGGTCTGCTGGGCATCCACGGCGCCGTGGTTCTCTTTGCGGGCACTGACGATGCGCTGGACATAGCTGGGATAGCCCTGGCGGCAGTACATCCCCTCGAGCTGCTCCCGCGACATCTCCGACATGAGTTCCGCCTGACGTTGCAGGGTGCGCGCGCCGGAGTTGATGACGATGGCCTGGCCGGTCGTGGCCGCATAGCCTGCGGCAACCTGCCGCAGAGCACTGAGCAGGCTTGCATCGAGCCCCTCGGAGGTACAGTTCCACGCCAGGTTCGGATCGTTCATGATGGCCTCATCGCCCAGGGTGGCGGAGTCGTACTCCGAAGCCGCCGGCGTCATGCGAAAGATGTTCCAGCGCGAGGCGGCGCGGCAGAACGGCAGGGACGCGACAAGCCCCAGGACCAACCCCGCGCCGAGAAGCAGCAGACGCGCGCGCCGCCGGCGCGGTGGGCGCCACGCCAAACGGCGGGGCCGTGGGTGGTCGGGACGTGTGGACGCGGCCAGATTCATGGCGCCGACGCCTCCTCAGGGGGCAGCAGGCGCTCCAAACGCAGCCCGCGCGAACCTTTGACGAACACCCACAGGTCGGGGAGCAGCCGTCCCCGGACGTAATCGGCGGCGGCGGTGGAGTCCGCAAAGGCCCGCAGGCCGCGATTCGTGGCGGCGGCGGTCATCAGGCTGCCGACCACGACGATCTCGGCGCCGCGGGCACGAGGGATCACCCAATCGAGCAGGTCCGCGTGCGCCGCCGGTCCGTTCACGCCCTGCTCCAGCATATCCCCCAGGACCAGCAAGCGGGCTTCTGGCGGCGCCGCGGCCGAGAGTTCCAGGAAGCAGGCGAGGCCGGCGCGCATGCTGTCGGGGTTGGCGTTGTAGGCATCGTTGACCCAGTGTACGCGGTTGACCGTGCGCTGCTCGGTGCGCATGGCGGGAAGGACGACTCGGCGCAGGCCGACGGCGATCTCGGCGGGCGCCAGTCCCAGGGCGTAGCCCACCGCCGCGGCGGCCCCGGCGTTCAGGGCCTGGTGGGCGCCGCCGAGGGCCCACTCGACGTTGACCGAGACCCCCTCGCGCCGCCAGGTCAGGGTGAAGGTTGACGCCGCGCCGCGGAGCCCGCGGTAGGTCACGATCACATCGTTGGCCAGCCCGGCGCCGAAGCTGATGGTCCGGCGGGCACCCGCCTTGGCGCGCAGGATGTCGGCATGGGGCGCGTCACCGTGGTACACCGCCAGGCCGGTCGCCGTCGTGAGGGCCAGAAGTTCGCCCTTCTCCGCCGCCACGCCGGCCAGATCACCGAAGAACTCCAGGTGTGCCGCGCCGAGGTTCGAGACCACGCCGATGTCGGGCTGGACCAGGCGTGCCAGGGCGCCGATCTCGCCGGGGTGGTTGGTGCCCATCTCGATGACCGCGGCCCGGTGACCTCCCGCCAGGCGCAGCAGATTCCGCGGCACGCCGAAGTGGTTGTTCGTATTGCCCTCGGTCTTGAGGACGGCCCCCGGGTAACGGCGCTCAAGCACGGCCGCCAGCATCTCCTTGGTGCTGGTCTTGCCGCAGCTTCCCGTGATGCCTACCACCAGTAGCGTCGGCTGCGAACGGCGATGGCGGCACGCCAGTTGTTGGAAGGCGGCAAGGGTGTCCGGGACGCGGAGGACGGCGCAGCCGAAACCGCGGAGGCTGGCCAGGACGTCGGCCGTCGGCGCCTGGCTGACACACACGGCCGCCGCCCCCGCGGCGGCCGCCGACAGCACGAAACGATGCCCGTCGACCGCTTCGCCCTGGATCGCTACAAACAGCGCCCCGGGGGTCACGGCGCGGCTGTCATCCAGGACGGCGCTGACGCCGGTGGCGGCGTGTCCGACCGGGCCCGCCCCCAGCCACTCGCCGCCGCTCGCCTGGCACAGGTCGGCCCAGGAGAACCATACTTCATTCATGGTCGCGGCCACTCCCGTTCATTCGGCCGTTGCGCCCAGGGCGCAGTAGGGCAGGACCACCTGCGCGTTCTGATCATAGTTAAAGACGGTGAAGCCGCCGGTCTTGAGCTCGCGGCAGATGGCGATCTGCTCGAGGAGGCGCACCGGGTCGCTGGGGTCCGCCCAGCAGGAGAGGCCGATACCGGGGTACAGCGGCTT
Source organism: uncultured Victivallales bacterium (assembly GCA_903933565.1). Lineage (GTDB taxonomy): Bacteria > Verrucomicrobiota > Lentisphaeria > Oligosphaerales > JAFGRS01 > CAILUI01. The sequence continues at coordinate 5,515 of CAIZKT010000953.1, forward strand.
GCCCGCGGCCCACTCGGTCTGGTTGCGCACGAAGGTGCGGAAGGTCTGGTTGCTGTCGGTGTAGTCCATCGGGCAGACGAAGTCCAGGTAGCCCTTTTCGCACCATACTTTCCAATCCTGGCCGACCGAATCGCGGTCCGCGGGCCAGTTGCGGAAGACGGCGGCGGAGATGCGGATACCGGGGCGCACTTGGCGGGCCTGCTCGGACACGCCGCGCACCACCAGGGTGATCTGGTCGCGCCGCCACTCCAACCACTGGCCGCGCAGGGCGCCCTCGGCGCGCACCTCGGTCGGCCAGTTCGCCAGGGTCCGGCCGAGCAGCTTCTCGAAGCGGGTGCGGCAGCCGTCGCAGAAACAGTGGCTGCCGTCGGGGAAGCGAATGTAGTCAAAGTGCAGGCCATCCACCGCGTACTTGCGGGCAACTTCGACCATGGAATCGATCTCGAGTTTCTGGTTCTCGGGATGAGATGGACACAGCCAGCGTTCCTCAAGCTTCCCGTCCGCGTCCCGCTGCACCCGGCCGGCTTCGACCATGCTCTTGACGAAGGCCGCATCGGCATGGCCACCCATGTTCCAGTTCACTTTCCAGACGTGGCACTGGACCTTGTACTTGCGGCAGGCGTCGAGACAGAGCTGCATCTGGTCGCCCTTGCTGGCCAGTTCGGCGTAGGGCGGCAGCACCGTGCTGGGGTAGAAGGCGGTGCCGCCCCAGAGCAGGTTGGGGAGGATGGCATTGAAGCCGTTGCGGGCCATGAAGGCGATGGACTCGTCCCAGGTCTTGCCTTGCAGGCCGAAGGCGCTGTGGCACCAGAAGGCGCGGTGCTCGCCGGGGACAGCCTTGCGGGTCATGCACCAGGCCTTCATGGCGGTCTGCCGGGCTGCCTGGGCCGCGGTGATAGCCTGGGCGTACTGTCCGGCAGCCAGCGCCTGCTCCGCGCGGCGCTGTGCAGCGAGCGCCCCGGACCAGACCTCCGTGGCCGCCACCGACAGCGTCTCGCGCTCCATGGCCGCGGTCAGTTCGGTGAGACCGGCGAAGGAACCGAACTCGCCGACGCGGGCCATCTCGCGGCGGGCGGCCTGCGACCAGGCCTCGGGGATGAGTTGCCCGATCAGCGCCAAGAAGAGCTGTTTCTTTCCCGTCCAGTCGTCCGTCAGCAGCACGTGGCTCAGGTGGATGCCCTTGGGCGTCAGGACCAGCGCCGGGATCTCGGTATCCTTACCGTCCGCAGCGCGCCACACGGCGAGCACCTTGCCGCTGGCGTCGGCGGGGTAGGCCGTGGTGGCATTCCAGGAGGCCTGGCCGACGAACTCGGGCTGACCCTCGATGCCGGCGCCGAGGCGCCGCAGGCCCTGGAAGGGACCCGCCGGCGGGTGTACCCACTCTCCCGGGCGCAGGCCCATGGCCTCGGTGAGCGCCGCCGGGACGGTGTAGAAGGTCATCAGGCGCCCGCCGCCCGCCACAAACTCGCGCAACAGGGCGATGGCCGGTTCGGGTACGCTGGGGTTGAAGGGCAGCATCACCAGCTTGCGGCCCTGCAGCCGTTCACGGGTCAGATCCAGATCCGCCAGCAGGGCGTAGTCCATCCCCAGATCGTCCAGACAGCGCCCCACGGTCTCGGCAAACGGAGTGACGCTCTTGGCCTGGGGGCCATCGGCCAGGGAGTCGGCCCGCAATACGATGATGGCGCCGTTGGCGCCGACCGGCCCGAGCTGGGCGAGGCCGAACTCGGTATCCAGATCGCGGCGCGCCCGCCAGGCGGAGATGCGGATGGTATCCACCTTGCCCCAGCCCGCCGGCTTCTCCTCGGCCCGCGACTGGCTCTTGTTGATGACCACGCGCTCCCAGGCGCCATCACGGCTGACGCTGAAGCTCGCCGCGTACCAGCCCTCGCCGCTGTGGCAGTAGGCCGAGTAATACGCGACGGGGTTGGTGTCGGCACTGTAGAACAGAAACTGGAACCCGCGGGCCAGCGACAGGTCGGCACTGATCTTGAGGTTCCAACTGCAACGCTCCTGGTCCGTCCCCTTGAAGTTTCCGGGAAGCCGGAAGAAGGCTTGTTCGCCGGACCCGGCCAGAGTGGCCGGCAGGCTGCCCTCCATGGGCTCGAAGAGCGCGCCGACCGCCGCCGCCGTCTGCACCTGGCATTCGGGAAAGACGGGCCAGGAAACCGCCGGCGGCGCCGGGATTTCGGCCCGCGCCAGCGCGCTCAGACCGATGATTCCTGCCAGCGCCAGAGACCGAACTCCGTACGACATATTCACGGCGTCATCCTCCTACGGGCACATCCCCAGGCCGTACTTGTCTGGATTGGGCTACGTTTCGGCATAATGTGTGCCGCCCCAGGGGCAAACGCAACCCGGCCGGCGGTCGGCGCAGGGTTGTTTCAAGAAACGACCGCCGTCGTACCGCCGGCCGTGAAAGCGGCGTCGACGGGCCGCTTTCGCGGCCCTCTGCCGCGCGCACTCCCTATCGCGTCTTGACCCTGTGGAGGCTCGACTACATACCTGCGCCGGGACCAGCCTGCGCCCAGGAAGTCTCACACAAGGCGGCGGCAACCCGTGGAGGGTGAGCGGCCTCGCGAGCCGTTCGAGGGGTCTGCAAGAGCCTCTACGGCATAGATACTCGGTCCGCAGCGCTGAGAACATGCCCACTTCTCGTTTTGTCGGGCTAGATTAGGGCGTCTTGGCAACTCACTGTGACGGAGGTCAGCAGAGATGGACAAGGTACGGGTCGGTTTCATCGGCTGCGGCGGCATCGCGCAGTACCACTTCGGGCACATGGAGCGGACGGCGAAAGCGCAGGTAGTGGCGGTCTGCGACAAGGTCGCGGAGCGGGCGCAGACGGCGGCAGCCCGTTTCAAGGCTAAGCCCTACACCGTCTACGCCGAGATGTTCGAGCAGGAGAAGCTGGACGCGGTGTTTGTCTGCGTCGAGCCCAGCGCGCACGACGGGATGGAGTTCATGGCCATCGAGAAGGGCTGCCACCTGTTTGTGCAGAAGCCCATGACGCTGGACATGGCCTATGCCCGCAAGGTGCGCGCAGCGCTGGCGAAGAAGGGGTTGGTGAACGCCGTCGGCTTTCAGTGCCGCTACGTCGAGACGCTGCCGCGGGTCAAGGCCTGGCTGGATGGCGAGAAGCTCGGTATGGTGTCCTGCTTCCGCCTGGGGGGCCTGCCCATGGTGTGGTGGTGGCGCCAGCGCCAGCACTCCGGCGGTCAGGTGATTGAGCAGACCATCCACAACTATGACATCCTGCGCTACCTGCTGGGCGAGGCGGTCTCGGTCACCGGCATGGCGCGCGAGGGCATCGTCACCGGCATCGAGAACTACGACACCGAGGACGCCTCGTCGGTGACCATGCAATTCAAGAGCGGCGTGGTGGCCACCATGATGACGGGCTGCTTCTCCCCGGATGCCTTCGGCGCCGGCGATTTCCTGTTCTATTCGGTCGAGGGGAAGCTGACCTACGGATTGGGCGGCAACTTCAAGATTCAGAAAAAGAACATCACCCTCGACAGCAAGCCAGCCAACGACTACGGGCAGGAGTGCGACGAGACCTTCCTCGACGCCATCCTGGAGAATGACCCGAGCCTGGTGCTGTCGCCCTACGCCGATGCCTGCAAGACCCTTGAACTGGTGATTGGCGCGACCGAGTCGATGCGCCAGGGCGGCAAGCTGATCAAGCTCACGGGCAAGTGAGGGGGAAGTGGCCAGCGCTGGCGGGCCGTGCCGGAGGGCGAAGCTCCGGCTGGGCCGCCGCGCTGGAGGGCGGACGTTGTGGAGGACGGTGATTCATGCCACGCCCTAATCTCCTCATCTTCATGACCGACCAGCAGCGCGGGGCCACGGTGCTGCCGGGTTCGCCGGTGAAGGCGCTGACGCCGAACCTGGACCGTTTCCGGGAGGCGGGGGTCACCTTTACCAGCGCTTTTTGTCCGTCGCCGCATTGCTGTCCCTCGCGGGCGACATTCTTCTCGGGTCTGTATCCCTCGGAGCACGGCGTCTGGAACAACGTCGACGTGGGCAACACCCTGTCGCGCGGTTTGAACGACGGCATTCGGCTGTGGTCGGAGGACCTGGCTGCGGCCGGCTATCGGCTGACCTTTTCGGGCAAGTGGCACGTCAGTGCCGAGGAAGGTCCCGCGGGGCGCGGCTGGGAGACGACGGCGCCGATGCCGCCCCGGCATCCCTTTCCGGTCGGCGCCCGGCGCCCGGCGGCGGATCCTTACGAGTGGGGTCCTTACGAACGCGGCGACCGCGGGCGCCCGCCAGCGGTCCGGGGCGAAGCGCAGATTCAGCGCGAGGGCTACGGCGCCTACACGCACTACGGCGAGCACGAGGCCCCGTTTGGCGACCGCCAGGTAGTGGATCAGGCCCTCCAGGCCCTGCGTTGCCGACCGCGCTCCGACCAGCCCTGGTGCCAGTATGTCGGCGTGCTGGGGCCGCACGACCCGTACCTGGCGCCGCGCCGCTTTCTCGATCTGTACGACCTCGATTCCATCCGTCTGCCGGAGAGCTTTGGCGACCGCATGTTGGACAAACCGGGGCTCTACCGGCGCACCCGCAGCCGCTTCGACCAGCTCAGCGAGCGGGAGCAGCGCGAGGCGATGCGCCACTATCTGGCTTTTTGCAGCTACGAGGACGCGCTTTTCGGCGAGTTGCTCGAGGCGTTGGAGCAGAGCGGCGACGCCGAGAATACCCTGGTGCTCTACTGTTCCGACCACGGCGATTACCTGGCTGAGCACGGCCTGTGGTGCAAGGGGCTGCCTTGTTTCCAGCCGGCCTACCACGTGCCTTTCATGGTGCGCTGGCCGGCCGGACTGGCGCGGCCGGGCCGGAGCGTGGAGGCTTTCGTGGGGCTCGAGGATGTCGCGCCCACGGTGCTGGGATTGGCCGGCCTCACGGCGGACCGGGCCTTTGCCGGTCGCAGCCTGCTGCCCTTCCTGCGGGGAGAGGCGCCGACCGACTGGCGCGATGCGGTATTCACCCAATCCAACGGCAACGAGCTCTACGGCATCCAGCGCTCGGTTATGACCCGCGACTGGAAGTACGTCTACAACGGCTTCGACGAGGACGAGTTGTACGACCTCAGGCAGGACCCGCACGAGACCGTAAACCGTATTTCCGACCCGACCCTGCGCCCGGTGCTGCGCGACCTGGCCCGGCGGCTCTGGCAGTTCGCCCACCAGCGCCACGATGTCTGCATCAACGGTTACATCATGGTCGGCCTCGCCCCCTTCGGCCCCGGCCTCGCTTTCGAGCCCTGAGCCTGGGCCGCGGGGTTGGGGGCCTCGACCCAGAACTCGACCCGAGAAGTCTGCCCCTGCCGCGACGGGGGGCTCAGCGTTCTTCGGCAGCCCCCCTTGCATACCTCGGAACGCGATGTTACGGTAACATTGGAATCCGAGGTATGGATGATGCATGCAGAGGCACCCAACCCAACCGGAGGTACACCATGGCGATTTCTCCCGAGATGATGAAAGGCACGGTCGTCCCCATCATTCTGAAGCTGCTTGGCGAGAGGGAGATGTACGGCTACGAGATCATCAAGGTGGTGCATGAGCGCAGCGAGCAGGCGCTGGAGTGGAAGGAAGGGACGCTCTACCCGTGGTTGCACAGCCTGGAGCAGGACGGGCTCATCACCAGTGCCTGGCGGGAGTCTACCGTCGGTCGCCGCCGCAAGTACTACGCCATCACGCCCAGCGGCCTGGCGGCGTTGACGCGCAAGGTAGACGAATGGCAGGCGCTGGCCAAGGCGGTCAGCGTCGTCCTCAGCGTGCCCTGCCCAGTCTAGGGCTTCACTGGGGCTAGTGTGGCGCCGCAATCCGTCGGGGAGGGCACTGCCATGAGCAACCGTACTGAGATCTACCTGGAACAGGTGACCGCCGGCCTGAAGGACGACGCTGAACTGCGCCTCGATGTCCGGGCGGAATTGGCCTCGCATCTGGAGGACAAAGCGGCTGAACTCCAGGGCCAAGGCACGCCGGAGGAGGAGGCACGGGAGCAGGCCATGGCGGCTCTGGGCGAGCCCGCGGAGGTGGCCACGGGATTGGCGCAGGGCAATTGTCGCCGCCTGCGGCGGCGCGCCTGGCTACGGCGGGGTCTGCGTTTTGCCCTGGTACCGACGGCGGTGGTGGTTGCCATCCTGTGCAGCGATCTGCAATGGGCGGCCGCCATTGGCATGGTCCGGCAACTGGACGGCGGCGGCGTGGCCCCGCTGCGGCGGCTGGGGTGGCTCGGGCGGAAGCTCATGGGTGTCGAGGACGTTCCGCCTCTGCTCAAGGTGGCGCCGCGCCAGCGCTGGGAGAGCGACCCCAGCAACCGCATCTTCTACGCCGACTTCATCTCCCACGACGTCGCCCAGGCCCAGGCCTCGACCGAGGCCGAGCGCCAGCCGCTGCTGGCCCTTCTGGAGACGGCCCGCACCCTGGACCCTGACAACGCCCGCTACGACTATCTGCGCGCCGCCATCCTGCTGCGTGGCGCCTGCGTGGTCCAGGCGCAAAGCGGCCCCAAGGGCGCCGATGGGAAGGCGGGTCCACCTGCCCTCACCTGGGAGGTCAAGGACCGGGCCTTACTCGATCAGGCCATGGCCCACCTGCTCGGCGGACTCCGCAAACCGGAGTTCCGCCGTTATGGCCGCGAGATGCTGGCGCTGCAACTTGAGGCCATGGGGTACGGCGACCGTCTGTTGCAGCGTATCGAGCGCATCTCAATGTGCGCCGGGGCCTTACTGCCTGACCTACAGAAGCTGCGCGAACTGGCGCGGGTGGCCTATCTCTATGGGGATACGCTGGCCAAGGAGGGCCGCAGCCTGGAGGCGCGCCCCTACCTCGACGCCTGGAAGACGTTGACCGTGCAGCTCAATGCCGACAGTTGGACCTTGATCGACTGCCTAGTGGTCATGGCCATTGCCAACGGCATCCCGGAGCACGCGGCCCGCACCTATGAGGGGCTGGGCCTGGCGGACGAGGCGGCCCGCACCCGGCGCCAGGGCGAGTTGCTGGGTCGGCCGGGGAAAGAGTGGCGCGAACGGCGGGATGATCCGGCCGTCAAGGCCGCCGACCGGGAGTCCGAGAAGGAGATGAAGCTCTATGCCGGGGTGCTGACGGGGATGCTGCTGCCGGCGCTGCACGAGTGGCCGACGCGCGAGGAGTACGATGCCGGTCGGCGGCTGGAGTACGCCGTGGCCATGCAGGCGGGGGTGACCGTACTGTCGGCGGCGCTGCTGCTGGCCATGGTGGTCTGTCTGCTGATCAGTCTGCGCTGGCGCTTCATGAGCGGTGGCGCCGCCATCCCGATCCTGTTGCTGCCGGACGGACGCGCGGCCCTGCGCATCCTGGCGCTAGGGGTGTTGCTGCCGCTGGTGGCGTACGCCGGGGTGGTCCTGTTTGTGCCCGGCAGCGGCCAGTGTTACTCCGTCCAATCCGGGCTGCACAAGGTGCTGGGCGAGTTCGTGCTGCTGGCCATCGCCATCCTGGTGGCGCCGGCCTGGCTCGCGGTCCAGGAAGCCCGCCGACGTTGCCGCGAGCTGGGTCTTGCCAGCGGCAACCGCGCCCGGCTCTGGGAGTTCCTGCCGTTGGGGCTTTGTGCGCTGGCGGTAGCGGTGGTGTGGTGCGTGCCCCCCAAGCCCGGGAAGCCGTTCGAGCCCGCCCTGTTCATCCTGATTATCACCCTGCTGGTCCTCTTCATCACCGCCAGCGTGGCGGCGCTGTTTTTGCTGCTGGCCCGGGCCGAGCACGGGCTCTACTCCGGCACGGTAGCCCGTTCGCTGATCCCGCTCTTCGCCGCGGCCGTGATGGTGCTGTCGATCACGACGCGTCCGTTGCTCCTGCGAGCCGAACAACGCTGCCTCGCCGCCGATACCATCCTGTTGCCCGGCCCGCACGAGATCGGCTTCAGCCGCATCGAGAACCGGGTCACCGAGCGCCTGCAGAAAGCCGTGGCCGCGGCGGCGGCAGGTCTGGAGAGGCGCTGACGCCTGAGCTCCACCGGGATACCGAGGAAGTCCGCTGACGCGGGGGGGACGGCCCGCACTTACGCACGCCAAGAGAAGACCTATTGAGCGTGCGGTGCCCGCTCGAAAGCGGCGTCCAGCCGCCGCAGTCCAAGGAGTCCCGTCCTTGCCGGGACTCGGTGTCATACCGCGTCGGCCGCGAGGCCAAGCTTTGGAGTGCCTGCGGCTTGACGCAGCTTTGTGCCCCGTGGCTTGGGGTGACGCGGAGGCGCACGAGCGGGGGGCTTCCGCCACACCCGGCCGGTGACGGCCAGCGTGGGGAACCTAGACAAGGATCCTGGCGTTCGCATCAGGTGCCTATGGGCGACATGGGGCCGCCGGGGTGGGCGCCGGGGTCTTCGTGGGGGGTGCGGCGTGGCCCGCGGTCGGCACCCGGTCGCTGACCGTGGCCCGCCCCACCAGCGGGGGAGAGGCGAAGCGGACCTGGCCGACGACCCAGGTTCCGGCCTTGAGGCGTTCAAGGTGGTAGGCCATGCGGTAGTGGTCCGCCGAGGGCTCGCCGACGGTCTCGCCACTGCCGATCCGGCGGTCCGCATAGCGCCACGCTTCCTCGGTGGTCACCACCACCGTCCCGGCGGCACGGCGTTCGACCCCGCGCACGGCGAGGGATAGCAGCGTTGCATCGAGGGAAATCCCCTGATCCGACTTGACCCCGATGAGGCCCAGGATCTTCCTGCATTCGCTCGGGCCTGCCACGCCTTCGAGGAGTTCCGGGTCGCTGCTCCGGTAGGCCTCGATAAGCCGCTGGTTGTAGGCGCGCACCAGGCGTTCAGCGCGTTCGGCGGAGAGGCTGCCGCCGCGGCCACAGCCCGAGGCCAGCCCAGCGCCGAGGAGGGCGACGCCGACCCAGAAGCCCGGGCGACGGCGGTGGTCCCCGGCCCCCGGCGCCAGCGCGGCCTGGCTTGGGACCTCGCGGCTGGCGTCGGCGGGCGGCGGCCCAAGATGCTCCCGGGCCAGGGCCTCGAAGCGCTCCGCGAAGAGCGGCGCCAGGCGCTGCGCCCGCAGCGCCACGACGACGTGTTCCCGCCCGTCGGCCAGCGGCGTGACCAGCACGGCGGTATCGACCCGCAGCAGGGCGAACATGGCGGTGGCGCCGACGATCACGAGCGCGAACCCAAGGTACACCAAGGCGAGCGCCCGGTCACGGCTGCCGCGGAGCTGCGCCCAGGAGTGGATCGTCGGCAACCCGATCGTGCCGTGCGCCCCGAGGGAGACCTCTGCACCCGTCTGAACTGAGCCGGCGAAGAGCAGCGCGCCGCCATCCAGGATGCGTGCCTCCAACGCCGACGGCGGTCCCGCGTCAGCCCGCAGGGCGCCGCGCAGGCGCAGCTCGAGCCCGGAACGTAGCCTCATGACGCCCTGGAAGGCATTCTCGCGGCCGTCAACGGGTCGCAACAGTACCGCGACCCGCTCGGTGCCGCCGGGCTGGCGCGCCTCGATGAGCGCGGCCGGGCCGTGGAGGGCGGAGAGGAAGAGCCGTTCCGCGCCCAGCTTGAGAGGCGAATTCACGGCCAGCCGTTCCCGGCGCGGCCCGGCGGGAGTCTCGAGTGTGATCCTGGCGGCAAAGGACTTGAGCGCTCCATCGGGCCAGCGCTCCGCGACCAGAGCGTCGAGACGGAGGGGGAATGCCAGCGCGAACGGCGCCGCCAGCGGTCCCCCCCACTGCGCGCCGTAGGCGCCCGGCACGGGGGGCAGCGTCTCGCCTTCGAGCAGGTCGACCGCAGCGGTCTGTCCGAAGAGCAGGCGAAGCACCCCGGCGAGGATGAGGACGATCAGCCCCGCATGGAAGACGGGCGAGCCCCAGAGCCCCAGGCGCCCGCTGCTCGTATAGGTCGCGGCGGGTGCGGGGGCGGCGCCCTCCGGGCGCTGGCGCTCCCCCTCACGCCGATACGCGGCCGAACGGAAGCTCTCGGGATTGAGAGGGCGCGACCCTTCGCGCCGGGCGCGCCGCCACTGCTCGCCCACCGCTATGGCAAGCGATGCGGCGGCGAGCAGGAAAAGCCCGGCGAAGAACGCCGAGCCGGAGAGCGCGTGCAGTCCCAGAGCGTCGAGGACCGCTCCCAGCGCCGGGTACTCCGTCTGGAACCGCGCCAGCCGCTCCGCCCCGACGACGTCGGCCTGGGGGACCAGCGCCACCACGACTCCAGCTGCCGTGATGACCACGACCTCGGCCATGATAACCCGGGGTGAGCGCAGGCTCTGCCGGAGCGCGCGCCAGAGGGGCTGCAAGGCAGGAACATACCTCTTCACGCCGTCGCGCCCCCCGAGGATTGTAGCGCTCGCAACACGGTGGGAATGGCCTCAGTTTCACCAGTTTTCGCTGGCGGCGCCACCGTGATTTCCGGAACACCCGGAGGTAGCGCTCTGGCAGTTCGATTCCGAGTAACTACCGGCCGCCTTGGTGAAGCTCTGTATCCGCATATTGCTGAGGGTGTTGCTGTACGCATAGCGGGTCGGCATGGTGGAGTTGTTGTCGCCGATCAGGCGCGACATCTTGCCGCCATGAGGGACCACGATGTGGCAGCCGTAACAGGGGGTTGAAGCGTGGTTACTCCGCGTATGCACGGCATTGGCGAGGGTGTGACAGTTGGCGCACCAGGAGGTGGCGCGGTTCGTGAGGGTGACGTTGGGCCAGGCGCTCGGCAAGGGCTTCCCGACGCCGAAGTCGCGCAGCATGAAGGGCACTGCCGAGCCGTGCGGTCCCTGCGCCGCCGGGCTGGCGGCGTCGGTGTTGTGGCAGTCCGAGCACAGCATGGTTTGGTTGCCGACGTTCGTGTTCCACGGCGTCACCATGACCGCTGCCGTCAGCGCTTTGGGCGCGGCGTTGCCGGTGAAACTATTGAGAGCGACGACGACCGGGTGGCCGGACTTATTGCCCGGGTTGAACTCCTGCGCCAGGTCGGTCTCCGGGGGCGTGGCCTGGGTCCCGTTCGCCGAGAGGCCGTTCGGCGGGGTGGCGCCGAAGGTGAAGCCGGTATGGCACTTGAAGCAGACCTGGTACTCGTAGGTAGCGCCCGTGGCAGCCGGGACCCAGGTGTAGTTGGCCGCCGCCGGGGCGACGAAGTTCGCCAATCCGGTGTAGTTGAACTGGACGCCGCTGACCTTCGCCAGCGGGTTGCTCGCCAGGTTGCGCGTGCTGGTTGCCGTGGTGCTGTAGGTGTGAACCCCGCTCTTGGCGGCGTGGGAGCTGTGGCAGTCGAGGCAGTTCACGTGCCGATTGGTCCCCGAGAACACGCCGTTGTTATAGAGGGTGGTGGGGGCCAGTTCCGCCGCCAGGTTGTGCTTGTTGTCGCTGTTCACTGGGTGCCGGCCGCCAGTCTTGGCCATATCGGTGGCGAGGTCCTTGCCGGAGAGGTTCGTCCCGGTGGTGGCGTTGCCGTGGCAGCGGTTGCAGGTAAAGGTAGCGGGGGTCCCATTCGGGTTGATGGGGCCGGAGAGCAGGGCCGGGAAGTCGGACCCATGCACGGCTCCGAGGGAGGCCCCGGCCGCCTGCTGGGCGGTATCGGACCAGTGGCACTTGGTGCAGTTGCGGTCGAAGCTCGAGCCGTCGTGGAGGGTGTAGTTCCAGGCGCCGTAGGTTGAGAAGGAGACGTAGTTGTGGGCCGCGGCGGTGTAGGCGGTCTTATCGACGGCGGGGCGGCTGGCGTCGACGGGATTGGTGTGGCAGGAGAGGCAGAGTCCGGCGCTCGCTACCGTGCTGTCGAAGTCCGTACGTGCCGGGGTTCCGGAAGCGATGCTCCCATTGCCATTGCGGGTGACCAGTCGGGAGCCGCTGGTAGCGGCATTCTGGTGGGTGTTGTAGTCATGCGTCGTTCCGGCGGGAGGCTGGTTATGGAGGTGATCCTGATGGCACATGTTGACGCAGGAGCGGGTGCTGGCCGCGTTGCCGGACAACGGGTTGGCCCAGGTGATTCCGTTGTCGAGGAAGTCGTCGTTGGTGCCGAGGACGCTGCCGAGGGTGTGTTTGCTGGTCTTGGCGCCCGTCATGAGGTTCAGGGTCCCGGCATGGCAACCGCCGCAGGTAGCGCCGCCGGCGCTCTCGCTGGCCACGAAGCCATTCTTATGATTGTGGCAGTCCGTACACGGCCGCGTCCCCGCGGCGCTGGTGTAGTGGGCATCGGCGTTCCCCGCTGTGCCGGCGCCCCTCTGCCAACGCTTGGTCGTCGTGCCCGGCTTGACGGTGCGCGTATGGCAGACCTGACAGGGGCCGCTGCCATCGCTATTCACGAAGGACGCCGACGCCGCGGCGCTGGAATTCGAGTCGCCGGTGGTGGTCGAAAACTTCACGGTCTGGGCCGGGCTGTAGCCGTTCACGGCCGGCGGCGTGATGGTCGTGCGTAAGAGGTAGATGTTGGTGGTGCCGTGGGGGGTGTGACAGGCGCGGCAACCGACCGCCCAGGAGCCGTACTTGGCGCTTGCTTGGCTCGAGTGGGTAGCGATGGCGTGGCAGTCGAGGCAGAGCTGGTCCGAGTTGTCGCGCACGAGGAGGTTTCCGTCGCCCTTACCGGCGGGATTGGCGGTAATCAGGACCGGTCCGGAAGCGACGGCCTGGGCCGCGGCGTTGGTCGCTCTGGCCCGGAGCGAGTAGGCCCCCGCCGAGAGCGTCAGCCGCGCCTCGTAGATGCCCGCGTTCGTGCCGACCGAGTAGTTCGCGTTCTGGGTCAACGCCACTGTGTAGCTTGTGCCGCCGTTGAGGCTGAGCGCGGCGGTCAGTCCGCTGAGGCCAGCGGGGTTGTAGACGTGGGCCTGGACCCGGATTTCGCCGGTCTGCGAGAGGCTGACCGTGGCGCCGTTGGTCGGGTTCACGATGAGGAGGGTCGGGGAGGTCGAATTGGGCGTGGGGTCACCCTCGGCGGAGCCGGCCGTGAAGGTGAAGGTATTTCCGGCGCAGAGCGCCACCGCGTTCACCACGGCCGGGGTCTGCACCGCCACATCGCCGGGGCCAAGCCGCATGGCGAAGGTGTTTCCGACGGTCGCCCCGGATGAGAGGTTGAGCCGGACCGCGAGGGTGAGCGAGGCGCCGCTGACGAGGGTGAACGGGAAACTCGAGCAGACGTACTGGGTGCCGTTCCAGGCGGCGGTGCCGAGGAAGGCGGCGCTGGTCTCGCTGAAGAGCTGCACGCTCTGGACGTCGGCTTCGGCCACGGCGGTGCCGGTGTTGGCGAGGCGGAGTTCGGTCACGGTGACGTCGGCCAGGGTGGCGCTGAGCGTGATGCGGCCGATGGTGGTGGCGGCGGTGCCAGCCGGGATGGTGGCCGCCGCGGGTTGGGTCGGGTTGGTGACCTCGAGGCGGCCCGCGATGGCTGGGACGTGAGGGCCGGTCAGCGCGGCGAGCGACCAGTTGCCGGAGGTATCCCGCGCGCAGATCGCATAGTGATAGCTGGCGCCGTTGGTCAGGCCCGGGTCGGTATAGGTCTGGAGGCTGCCCACGTAGCGCACGAGGCTGGTGCCGAGCAGGCTGCCCGTGGCGTAGGTCGTCCCCTCCGCCGGTCGGTTTGAAATGCTGGCAGTGTCGCGCAGGATGAGGACCTCGGCGAGGTCTGCGTCGGCGGGGTTGGTCCAGGTCAGGGTCACCTGGGAGTCGCCCGGAGTCACGGTATTCCAGGCGGGGGCTGCGGGCGAGGCATTGTCGAGGGTCACGGTGGCGCTGCTGGTGTCAGCGTAGGCGGTCGCGTTAGTGCAGACGATGGCGGAGACGGTTCCGGTCACGGCGTAGGCAGCCCCGGGCGGCGCCGGCATGGCGGCGTGGCTTCGGGGCGTGATCCAGACCTTGTACGGCGTCGCCACCTGGGTCACGGGGATGCTTGGGGAAAGGGCCAGGGTGATTGTCTCCGAGGCCGGGTTGGCGACGGCGCCGTAGAGGGTCCAGGTGTCGTCGCTGGTGATCTCGACCAGGCCAATGCCGACCGCTGTCCCGGCGGCCAGGCTCAGGGTGACGCTGGTGACCGTGTCGGTTCCGCGGGACGTCGTCAGGGTGAACGCATCGAGCGCGGCCACCGGGCCGCCCGGGGCCAGGCCCGCGTTGGCGGGGTCCACGCCGTTGCCGACCGTGGTGGTCAGCGCGGGAGTGTAAGGGCCGACAGCCGTCCCGGTGGCGGAGTAGTTGCCGCTACTGTCCTTGGCGTAGATCCGGTAGTGGTAGGCAAGCCCGTTGGTCAAACCGGAGTCGGAAAAGGTTTGGAGGCTACCGACATAGAGGATCGTGCTGGTGCCCAGCGTGCCGGGGGCGCTGTAAGTCACCCCTTCCACGGGTGTGTCCGTGACCCCTGAGCCTGCCTTGCGAAGCACCACGACCTGGCTGAAGTCGGCGTCGGCTGGGTTGGTCCAGGTCAGGGCTATCTGCGTGTCCCCGGGTATGCCGCTAAAGGCACTCGGGTTCGCGGGCGAGAGGTTGTCGAGGGTCACCGTCGCACTGGTGGAGTCCGCATACGTGGTCGGCGGGACCGCGGTGACGCCCGTGACCGTCCCGGTCAGCGTATAGGTCGCCCCGGGTGGCGCCGGTAGGCTTGCCTGCCCCAGCGCGGTAATGCGGACGCGGTACGGGGTGAGCGTCGGGCTGGCGGTGAGGGGGGAGCCCAGCGTGATGGCGAGGTTGTCCGCGGCCGGGTTCGCCGCCGAACCGTAGACCGTCAGGCCGTTGTCGCTGGTGATTTCGACCAGCGCCAGGCGTGCCGCGGTGCCGGGCGCGAGAGTGACCACCAGCGCGGTGACCTGGGATGAGCCAGACGACGTCAGCAGCGTGAACGAGTCCAGGTCGGTCGCCGGGCCGCCAGGCGCGATCGTCACGCTGGCCGGGTCAGTGCCGTTGCCGACGCTCAGGGACTGGCTTGGACGGTCATAGGCGAAAGCGAAGTTCTGGGTCGTAACGGAAGCCAGGGCGGTGGCAAGCGCGGCGCCCCCGTCGGCGTTAGTCCAGGTGAACGTCGGGCCGCTGGAGAGGACCAAGCGTTTGGCCCAGAGGTCATTCAGGCTGTCAGAGAAAGTGAGGATGAGGGTGTCGGCCGAGGCGGGGTCGGTCTCGGCGTTCAGCCAGCGCTTGGCCCCTGGGCTGCCGGACACCGTCCAGGATTGCGACGTCGTCCAGGCGCCACCGGTGTTGGTGGTGTACGCATAGTTGATCTGGGTATTGGTCGTGGAGGACCAGACCAGGACCGCCGCCGTCGTTGCGCCCGCGGTAAGCCAGCCGCCGGCGAGGGTCCGGCGGTTGATGGCGGGGGTGGCGCCGTTACTGCCGACGGTGGTGGTGGCCGAGAGCGTCGCGCCATCCCAGACACGGGCATAGAGATTCGCGCTGGCACTGCGGTTGAACCCGGTCAGGATGGCGTTGCTGGTGGGGTCGGGGTTGGCCACGGCGAGCATCTGCATGGGGGCCGAGCGACCGGTTCCCCAACTGGTTACGGCCCCCCAGGTGCCACTCGCGTAGGTGCGGTGGTTTTGTTGTGGGGCGCTGGTCGTGAAGACCACGAAGAGATCCCCCGAGGCGGACTCGTAGGCCTGGTCGAAGAGGTCATTCTCGCCGGCGGTGCCGGCGAGGGTTCCGTGGGCCGAGGCGGGTTCATTGCCCCAGGCGGAGCCGCTCCAGATGAGGGTGGTCAGGATATTGTTCGAATCGGCGATGGTTGCCGCGATCTCGTTCGAGCCGCTGGTGCGGCGGGAGGCGAGCTTGACAGCGTTCGGCGTGCCGGTCAGACGGGCCGAGTCGAGGGCAGTGGCCGCGGTCCAGGCGCTGCCGTCCCAGAGGCGGTAGCGGAGTTCGTTCAGGCCGGTGGTGTCGTTCGAGTAGACGACCAGACAGCGACCGCTGCTGACCTCGTAGGCGATGTCGAACCGCCAGCCGCTGGTGCCGGCGCCGCCCACGGTGGCGGTCCACTCCGCGGACCAGACGGTGCCGTTCCAGCGTTGGATGATGAGGGTCGCGACCCCGCCGTTCGGGTCAATGCAGCCAGCGACATGTTCGTTGCGCGTCGGCGCGGCGCGGTCCACGAACCAGGTCTGGGCCGCCCCCGCCGGCAGGGTCGCGGTCTCGGCGCCGAAGGTGTTTGTGGACGCCGTGTAGGTGCGCTGCCGCGGCGTGTTCGTGCTATCGCTGTAGAGAATCCGCCCATTGCTGGTCGGGGCCGCTACGGCGACCGCGCCAGCGAGGAGGGCTAAGAGGGCGAGGGGGAGGAGCGCCCGGAAGGTGGCCCAGCGGCTCATCGCGGATCCTCCGTGAGCGAGTTGGAGTCGGCGCCGTGTGGAAAGTGGCAGCTCATGCAGCGAACTTGGCCGCCCGCATCGAGGGTGAGGTCGTTGGTGGTCAGCCCGTCGCCGACGCTGGCCTGCGCCGCGCCATTGGCATCGCGGATCGTGTTGGCGGCGCGGTCGTAGGACTTGGAGAGCATCTCGCCCACGGGGTGGCTGAAGAGCTTCACGCCATCGCCCCCGGATTCGTTGTAGGCGGCCGACTGGACCCGGCTGGCGTGGCAGTCTTCGCACATGGCGCTGGCGACATTGCTAAGGCGCAGGAACGGTCGCGAGACGAAGAACTTGAAACGGTCACCGATGGCGAAGGTGCCAGCGAAGGTAACGGTCAGGTTGGCGCCGTCGTTGAGCGCCACGTCGGTTCCGAGGGTCCGGCCAGAGGGGTAGCCCGCCTCCCAGGCTGCGGTGGCGCTGTTCCAGCCGAACCAGGAGGCGCCGCCGTCGTTGGAGAGTCGGAAGGAGGTGGTGGTAACGAGGGCGACGAGGTAGTTTCGGGCGCTGGCAGCGGTGGTCGGCGTGGTGACCGTGAGGGTGCCGGCGCCGCCGCCGTTCTGGACCTTGGTGACGGCCGAGGCGTGGGTGGTGCCGCCCGGGTTTGCGGCGCTGTGCTGGTCGTGGCAGGTCGAGCACATAAGCTTCCCGGATTCCAGGCGGAGGCTCATGGCAGGGCTGGTCGGGGTGGTGGCGCCAGAGGCGGCGTTGGTGCCTGGCGCATCCCAGCGGTGGGAGGTCCCGGTAGTTCCAGGGACCGCCTGGTCACTCGATTGCCAATCCTTGAAGGCTCGAGTGGTGGCGGTGGCATGGCAGCTCTTGCAGAGATTGGCGTTGCCGGCCTGAGTGGTGAGACCGAGTCCGGGCGCCCGGTGGGTGACGTGGCACTGGCCACAGGCATTCGGAAAGTTCGGATTGCTGGGGTCGTGCGGTGGGTCGGTCGCCCAGAGCATTCCCACCCCGGCGAGCCCGATGGCCGCCGCCAAGACCAGGTTTTGGAGGGCGCCGCGGTTCATGGGCGACTCCCTCTGGGCCCGGCGCTCGTCAAGACTTCGAAGACCCCCGGTTTGACGATCTTGATCTCAAGCGTGTCACGCCCGGCGCTCAGGACGGCCTCGGCGGGAAACCAGGCGCCGGCGTCGTGATCGTAGCGGCGCGCCTGGAGGTCCGTGGCACTCAGCCCCGCCAGCGCGAGTTCAGCCGGATCAAGGGGCAGCAGGAGACGGAGAGGCGCCAGAAGCAGCGCTCGGAGCGGCCCCACGAAGACCGCGGCGCCCAGCGCCCCCGGCTCCGGGGCCGCCGGGCCCGTGGTCACCTCGCCGAGAGCGACGGTCAGGGTGGCCGCCAGCGCCCCGGCTGGGACCTCGAGCGCGAGGCCGTCCAGAGAAGCCCCTGGCACCCTGGCCGTCAGTCTTCCCCCGGCCGGGCCGAGTTCGCCGAAGGCCAACGGCGCATCGACGACATTCAGGTCCACCGCAGCGGGAAGACTCTCGTACGCCCCGGCACCAAGGTCCCGGCAAAATCTGAGCGTTGTTCCCGAGCGCGCCGGGGTGACGCTCAGCGCTGCCCCCGGGGCACTGACTACCCGTGAATCCCGGGGTCCGCCGATCTGCTCCCAGTGGGCCTCTGAGCCGCGGCGTTCGATTGGCCCGACCGCAACCGGGACCCCGGGAAGGGCCAGGAGATCGGTCCCGGCCGCAGCAGTTCGGCGGGTATCCAGGGTGAAATCAAGCCGCCCCGGCGGACTGCGCACGACCCCGTTATCAACACGGAGTTCGAAGGCGTAGCAAACCCTGGCGAGCGCTTCGAATGTCGGCGCGGCGGCGCGCGGGTCGGAGAGAATCACCCGAGGTCCGCCGACCTGTGTCCAGGCAAACCCAGGCCCGGCGCCGACGGCGCGCAGCGTCACGCGGTCCTGCCAGCGTCCGAGCGACCGGCCGGGTGAAAGCGGCACAGCCCGCGTGACCGCGCGGGGAACTGCCAGCGGAACGCGGCACCGCGGCGGGTCATCCACCACCACCGTGACGCGGTCCCGCCCGCCGCCCACATCCAGCTCGAAGGCGTACGTCCCAGGCTCGATGGGCACAAAGCGCGCCACGGCGCCCGCGCTGACCAAGGGAACGTGGACCCCCTCCACCTGGCGGAAGGCGCCCTCGACCGGCCCGCCGTCGGGGCCCGCGCTCCAGGCGCCGTTGAGGGTTACCTCGTCCAGAAGACGAACGCGCTGGTCATAGCCTGCCTCGGCGACGGCCAGGCTCTCCGTAGGTCCGGAGACGAAGACCGTGACGGGCGCGGGAAGGCTGCGGCGCCGGCTGTCCGCAACCGTGAGTTCGAAGCCGTAGACTCCAGGCAGTGCAGCGGTAAAGGCGGGGCTCGCGGCGGCGGCATTGGCCAGGGTTACGGGTTCACCGCTCACCTGCTGCCACGCATAGGTCAAGGACTCGCGGTCCGGGTCCGCGCTAGCGCTGCCGTCGAGCCTGATCGGGGTTCCCGTCGTGCCGAAGACGCGGGCCGACGCCGCGGCCACCGGCACATGGTCGAGAGGGGCGTCGACGAGGGCGTAGACCAGACTCGGGGCGCTCTCCTGGAGGGGGTCACGGACGACCAGCGAGAAGGCGTAGACGCCCGCCTCGGCAGGGACCAACGAGGCGCTGGGAGCGGCCGCGCCGATCAGGGCGACGGCAGGGCCCGAGACCTGCTGCCAGGAGAAGGCCAGGGGCTCCCCGTTGGCATCCGAACTGAAGCGTCCGTCGAGAACGAGGCGCTGGCCGACCGCGCCGCCGGGGTTGGGTCCGGGGTCAGCCGTGGGGGCGACGTTCCTGACCTGGACGCGCTGGTCGGCGGGATGGCTCCAGGCCCTGCCGTTGCTCACCCGGAGACGGAAGACATAGAGGCCCGCCGGGCGCAGCACCGTTTCGGGCGTGGCCGTGTCGGCGCTGGTCATCACCACCGTCTCCGGCCCCGCCACCTGGGTCCATTCGTAGAGCAGTGCCCGCCCGAGCCGGTCGCTCGAGCCGCTGCCGTCGAGGAACACCAGTGTGGGGTCCGTCTCGAGGTCGGGGCCGACGGTGGCCAGCGGTCGCGCGTCGCCGGGGTCGAGGTGATCGGTCCCCGCGAGGATCTCGTCGATGTCGGTGACCCCATCGCTGTCGGTGTCGGCCTTGCGGGGGTCGGTACCGAATCTGAATTCATCGAGATTGGTGAGCCCATCCTTCTCCGCGTCGAGGTAGGCATCGGCGGGGTTGAGAGGGTCAAACCCGTGGGCGGTCTCCCAGGCGTCGGGGAGGCCATCCAGGTCGCGGTCGCCGGCGCGGGCGGGGGTGATGGCGGTGGCCGTGCGGAAGACTTCCAGACGGGCGTTATCGGCATTGCCGACCAGGATCCGACCGAAGCGGTCCACGGCAATCCCCAGGGGGACGCAGAGTTCGCCCGGCGCGCTGCCGTAGCTACCCAAG
>CAIZKT010000954.1:0-2193 GCA_903933565.1 uncultured Victivallales bacterium
GCGGCATGCCAACCGTCCTGCTGCAGGAAAGCTGAAAGCGACATCTCGACCGGGATCTCATGGCCGTCCCTGTGACAGGCCTCCAGGCCAAGGGTCCGGTTGACGGCACCGCCTTGGCCGCTACGGATGAAGCTGGCGAAGCCCGCCCGATGCGCGGCATGATAGCGTGCCGGCGCCAGGAGTTGATGCAGATTCTGGCCAAGCGCTTCCGGTTTCGGGTATCCGAAAAGCTGTTCCGCCGCCGGGTTCCAGTAGGTGATGAGGCCCTGCGGATTCATCATGACGACGGCATCCCGGGCGGTGTCGGTGATGGCGTGCAGGCGGGCCTCGCCCTCGCGCCGCGCCTCCTCCTCGCGCTTGAACTCGGTGATGTCGCGCCAGAAGCATTGGTACATGGTCTGCCCCTGCCCTTGCACGTTCTGTGCCGTCACATGGACATCCCGGACCTCTCCCTGCTGGGTGCGTTGCTGGGTCTCAAAACGCGCCGCGCCGCCACTCTGGATGACAGCCGCAATGCGCGTCTTGGTTTCCCGGACCCCTTCCTTCACTTCCACGTCATGAATGCTGAGCCGGGCGAACTCTTCACGGGAGTACCCCAACTGCTGGTGCGCTGCCGTATTGAACTCCAGGAACCGCGTCGTCTGCGGATCAATGACCAGGATACCATCCGGCGACTGCTCGAACAGCACACGCCGCCGCAGCGTTTCGGCGGCAAGCGCCTCATCGGCCTGCTTGCGCTGGGTGATGTCGGTCAGAACGACGTAGCTGCGCGGCACCCCCTCGGCATTCGGCGCGACCGTGGCCACCAGATGCGTCCAGAGGAGGGTGCCGTCCGGCTTCAGCAGGCGCAATTCATAGTTCTGCGCGTCGGCGCTCGCAAGAAGCTGTTTACGCTGCCGGTAGTAGAGCTCTTGGTCATCCTTGAAGACGAAGTGGGAGAGCGGCCGGTTGAGCAGTTTGCTGCACGTCACGCCGAGCAAATTGGCGGCGAAGAGATTGATATCCAGGATCAGCCCCGGCTCGCTGACGGTGATATAGCCCACCGGCGCCAGATTGTAGAGATCGAAGTAGCGCGCCCGTGCGGCTTCGAGATCGACCTGCGTCCGGCGCAGTTCCTCATTCTGCATCACCAGCTCGAGCTTATGCACCTGCAGCTCGGCGTGCTGCGTCAGCAGTTGGGCGTGAGCCCGGCTCAGGGCGATATGAGTACGTACACGGGTCAGCACCTCCGCCTGGCGGAAGGGCTTGGTGATGTAGTCTACCCCCCCGACGGCAAAGGCATGCACCTTGTCGGCCGTGATCGAGGAGGCGCTCACGAAGATGATGGGGATGGCGCTAAGGCGCTCGTCCGCCTTGAAGTGGCGGCAGACCTCGTAGCCGTCCAGGCCCGGCATGCGGATGTCCAGCAGCACCAGGTCGGGCAACTCATCGGCGGCGGCCGCCGCGTGGATCGCCATCTCGCCGCATGGGAAGGCCAGCACGTCCCAGTCCTCCTGGCGCAGCATCTCGCCGAGCACGTTCAGGTTCTCGGGCTCGTCGTCGATGATCATCACGGTCGCGTGGGCAGGGGAGAGCATTACCGTACCTTTCCCTTGGCGGCCTCCAGGAGGCGGAGCAGACGGTCGTAGTCGTAGGCGTCAACCAGGACGCGAATGCTGGCGGCGAGCCCGGCGTCCGTCGGCGCCATCAGGGCCACCAGGTCGCGCAGAGCCCAACCACATCGCCTCCAGCCAGGGTGGCGCTCCACGAAAGTGTTTGCGCGCTGTTGCTACCGGCCGACTCCCGCTCCCTGGCGGCGTGCCGCCACCGCGTCTCTGCGGTCGCGATCCTGGCCAGCTACTTGAATCGCCTTTCTAACACTCGTCACCATAGCCTCTTGCGTACCCATCCGGCAATTAGATAATTTCTCGATCCAGATGAGAAAAACGCTACCTGTGCAATAAGGATGGGCCGAGGTATTCAGCCCCAAGGGGGCGTTTCGGGCGCCCAGGGCAACGCCCTGGGTACCCGTCCACAGCGAAGATTGAGCCCTGAAGGGGCGAACCATACGACCTCGGTGCGAAGGTAGGGCAGATGGCTCGCCCCTACAGGGCTCAAACCCATAACCATTCTATTCCCAGGGCGTTGCCCTGGGCTGGTATGGCAACGCGCCTTCAGCGCTTCAGACGGACTCTCTTATTGCACAGGTAGAGA
>CAIZKT010000955.1:0-8898 GCA_903933565.1 uncultured Victivallales bacterium
GACCTCGGTGCGAAGGTAGGGTAGATGGCTCGCCCCTACAGGGCTCAAACCCATAACCATTCTATTCCCAGGGCGTTGCCCTGGGCTGGTATGGCAGCGCGCCTTCAGCGCTTCAGACGGACTCTCTTATTGCACAGGTCGGGTTTTCTTGCAGCTGCCGAAGCCTCGAGCCGGGGCGGCGAGGGCAGGGTATATTGCCGTGGACGCCGCGCTGGCAGAGCCGCGGCACTCGGTGAACCAAGGAGGACGGAACCATGGCATTCGACGGTCTTGGCATGAACCTGGGCAACCTCAGTCGGCTCTCGAGCGCGCAGACACGCTCCATCAGCCCGGAGAACTTCACCGGCGCCAAGGGCCAAGCCGGCATGGCGACCGAAGGCACCGGCAAGAACTGTGCCCGCGAACTGGGCCAGGGCTGGAAGATCTCGCCGTCGGTGGCGATCGCGGCCGGTCAGACCTTTGTCATGGCCGACATTCAAGGCAGCGGCGCCATCCAGCAGATTTGGCTGACTCCGGCCGGCAACTGGCGCTTTAGCATCCTGCGCATCTACTGGGATGACCAGGAACAGCCTGCCGTGGAGTGCCCCGTGGGCGACTTCTTCTGCATGGGCTGGGGCAAGTTCGCGCAGCTTTCCTCGCTGCCCGTCTGCGTCAATCCCGGCAGCGCCTTCAACTGCTATTGGGAGATGCCTTTCCGTCGGCGCTGCCGGATGACCTTGACCAACCTCGCCACGGAGGCCATGACGCTCTACTATCAGATTAACTACACTCTTACTGAGGTGCCCGCCGACGCGGCCTACTTCCACGCTCAGTTCCGGCGCACCAACCCACTGCCCTACAAGCAGGACTACACGATCCTGGACGGGGTGCGCGGTCGCGGGCAGTACGTCGGCACCTACATGGCCTGGGGCGTCAACAACACCGGCTGGTGGGGCGAGGGCGAGATCAAGTTCTTCCTAGACGGCGATACCACCTTCCCCACTATCTGCGGCACCGGCACCGAGGACTACTTCTGCGGCTCGTACAACTTCGAGAACCGCGAGTCGCACCAGTACCAGGTCTTCAGCACCCCCTACGCCGGTTTGCACCAGGTGATCCGGCCCGACGGCCTCTACCAGAGCCAGCAGCGCTTCGGCCTGTACCGTTGGCACCTCACCGACCCGATCCGCTTCGAGCAGGACCTCCGGGTCACCATCCAGGCCCTGGGCTGGCGCCATGGCGGGCGCTACCTGCCCCTGCAGGACGACATCGCCTCGGTCGCCTTCTGGTACCAGACCCTGCCCACAGCTCCCTTCCCGCAACTTCCGGGGAAGGACGGTCTGGAGGTGATCTGAGGTCTGGCGGTCACTGCGGGGCGGCGGCGGGGTCGGCGCTGATGAAGAGCCGGTCGAGGCGCGCCCCGTCCTCGCGGGCTTGCAGTTCGATGACGACCTCTCCGGCCGGCAGGGGCAGGGCGGTCGGGGCCGCGGTGACGGTGAGGGTGACCGGAACCCACTCCCAGTCAACGTGCGTTCCGAGGTGCCAAGGCGCTGCCGAGACGGGTTCGGCGCCGGCGGCAGTAGCCACCCGGAGGATGAATGAATCGTCCTCCGGAGTGGGCGCCTGGACGCGGCCCCAGAGGTAGTACGTCCCGGCCTGGGAGAGCCGCAGGCGCCAGGTGACGGCGGCCCGTCCGACCGGACTCGATTCGCCCGGCCGACCAGGAACCCAGACGAATTTTCCGCCGCAGGCATCGTCCGCCGCAGCGCTGACCATGGGCGCCCGCAGGATGCCCGCCTCGGCTTCGAAGGACGTGCCCTTGTTGGCGTCGACCGCGATGACGGGCGCTTTGGCAACCGCTTGTTGGCGATCGCGGACGCAGGGCAGTGCGGCGAGCAGGCGTTGGCCGACGTCAGCGCCGTTGACGGCGAGCAGTTCCGGCCCCCAGGGCGGCTTGGCCTCGAGGCAGCCCACGTAGGGCGCCGCGGCGGCGAGTTCGAGGTCGCCGGCAGCGCCCCGGATTCCGACCCGGATGGTCTCGCCCTCGACCTTGGCCCAACTTTTGGCCGCGGCGAAGGCGCTCCGCCAGGCCTGGAACTGTTGGTCGGAGGCGAGTCCGGACCCCACCGAGACCCAGACGGCGGCTCCGGCGGCCGCGCCGTTACGGCCGACGCCCCAGTAGTCGTGGTGTCCGACCGTCACCCGCATGGCCCCGTGCTCATTGCCGTCGTAGACCAGGGCGGCGACGGCGGGCTGGCCATCCAGGCCGCGGCTCCAAGGCAGGCGGACGCCGGCGGCGGCAGTGCCTTTTCGAACCACGACGGCAGTCCCGTCAGGCAGCGGCCAGCACTGGGGTTGTCCGTTCTGCAGGACAACTTGCGCCTCTCCCACCCAGATGCCATCAACGGCGCTCGGCAGGACGAAGTGCGACTCCAGGGTCGGCGGTTGCGCCGGGTAGTCGTGGTCGCGGTAGATGGCCAGGCCCAGGGCATCCGTGCCGCGTTGGGCGCCGACCCAGAACGGCTGCAGGTGGACGGTCTTCTCGTGGCCGCCACCGGCGGGGATCTTCTTCTGCCCGTAGGGGTCGCGGCGAGCGTCGGCGATGAAGTATCCCCGCACGGCGCTGCGGTCGCCCGCGAAGTCGAGGGTCAGGGGCAGGTCCATGTTGCCGTAGGCGGCCCCGGATGTACTCAGGGCCACGTCAGGGAAGACCTGCAGAAGACGCGCCTCCATGGCGCCGTGTCCCCAGCGCTGGTGGACAGTGCGTGGGTACGAGCGGTTGCGTTCGCCGAGTTCGGCCGGCGGGGTCCAGGCGGCGATGGTCTGCAGCACGGTGAGCTTGTCGGGCTCGGCGGGCAGCCACCCCGCCGAGCGCAGGTGCTGGTCGAGGTAGCCGAGACCGCGCAGGTAGTCGTAGTCGCGGCTATGCGTTCCGCCGAGTCGGCCGCCGGGGGCGAACCAGTTGGCGGCGAGGTCCTCCCAAAACAGCTCCAGCAGCACCTCGGTCAGTTGGCGGACGGCCGGGTCACGCGCGCAGGCCTTGAGCACAAGCAGGCAGTCGAGATCGACGCCGTAGTAGGTCGGACTGGCGTACTCGTGAATCCCGGCCTCGGCGGTGTAGAGGCAGATCTGCTCCAGGCGGCTCTTGCCTTCGGCCAGGACTTCGGGCTGCCCGAGGGCCTCGCCGAGCAGAACCAGGTTCTGGGCGTTCATGAGGGCTATGTTGGTGTAGCTTTCCGGCACGGTGTGGCGCAGGCAGCCGACAACCGCCAGGGCGTAGATGTCGTCGAGGATAGCCCGGGTTGCGGCAGGCAGCGCCTCCCAGTGGCGCAGCCGGAGCAGCACGCCGTGCTGCATGCAGAATTCCACCGCGTTGGCGTCCTGGACATCGCCGTCGCGCCAGCGCCAGCGGAAGTTCCCATAGCCCCGGCTGCCGCGGTCACGGTTCTGCATGCGGGCGGCCGTCTCCAGCAGCGGCTGCACCCGTTCCGGCAGACGGCGGCTTTCGCAGAGCGTCAGCACATAGTCAAAGATCTCGCGGGAGGTCAACTCTGGAGTCAAAGCCTGCGCCGCGGCCCAGGTTCGTTCGCCGCGGGCCAGCGCCGCGGTCAGCGGGCCTGATTCGGCGGTTTGTGCCCAGGTTGCCCCCAGCACCAGTCCCCCGGTCAGCAGCCAGCGGAGGCGTCTCGGAATAGTCATCGGTCACTCCTCAACCTGGAAGAAACGTGGGCCCGTCAGCAGAGGCCATGGCGCCGTACGCTGGGCCGGAAACGGCCCCCCCCTTGGGTTCTCCGTCAAAGCCGTCAGAGGCTATGGCTTCACGACGATGTAGACCGGCTTAGCCGAGATAGACGCCGTGCCCTTCTCGGTGGCCAGACCGCGCCCGAGGTGGTCAAAAGCCATGGTGCCGTCCGGAACGGGGTAGGAAACCGTTCCGCCCTTGCAGGCCCAGACCACGACGACCTCCCGTCCCGGGGAGGTGAAACGAACGGCGCGCCCGCCCGGCAGAGGGTCTTCTCGCGAGAAGACCATACCGTCGAGCGTCTTGGTGAGGATGGCGCAGGCCACCGCGATGGGGCGCGGTTCGCGGTAGTCGAAGAACGCTTTGGTGCTGTGGTGGGCATAGTAGAAGTTATCCTGTCCGTCATACCAGAAGATCTTCTCTATCCCCAGCGCCAGCTGCGCGACCGACCAGTAGACGAAGTCGGCGGCCGCATCGTCAATGGAGAGACTGCTGCCGGGGAAGACGACGGCAGCGGCGGAGTTCCCGAAATCAGAATATCCCCATTCGGTGTTCCAGACCACCGGGCTTTTCCCGTGTTTGGCCATTGCGGTGCGGATCCAGGCGAGGCGGTCCGCGGGTAAACTGGAGGTATCGAGCAGACGACGATCATGGACATAGTGATGGAAGCCGAACACATCAAGAAGCCCAAAGGCAGCGTCTTCCACCAGGCGCTCGGTGAAGTCTTCCTGGCACTCTTTGTAGTCGCCGCGCTTATGGAAGAAGTAAGCGGGGCCCCCGACGATGACCGCCTCCGGATTCACTGCCTTGGCCGCCTTGGCCGCCGTCTCCAACAGTTTGGCGTAGGCCTCGGCATGCGTCATCCCGGGCGGTGGGCGCAGAAAGCGGATGTCGGGTTCATTCCAGATCTCCCAGTGATTGATCTTGCCTTTGTAGCGTTCAACCAGGTTACGGACATAGACTTGCCAGGCGGCCAAGTCGTTGGGCAGGTCGCGCTTGTAGTCCATGAAATCCGTCCCGATCATGACGTCTGACGGATTGGGTGAGGCCCATTGAGGGGTGCGGTCCAGGTTCCCGAGAATACTGAATCCGGCCGCGCAGAAGCGGTCGACAAACTCGTCGGGAAAGAGAAATACGTCTTTTCGCGGTTGGACGGCAGTCCACTTGGTGAAGAGCGGATTGTTGGTTCGCAGCCACTGGACGCCCAGCAGCCGCATCTTCTCCACCCCCAGTCGCGAGCCTTCGACGTGGATGCCGAAGGGCGAGGCGCTGCCGGCGCGGCGCTTGGCTTCCGGGACGACCCCAAGGCTCAGCCGCCCGCGGCCGTGGGTGCCAGCCCAGGGAGCATCCCAGCGCAGTTGGTACCACCCCACCGGCAGATCGGTGAAGGCGAAATCGGCGTTGCCCGAGGTCAGTTCCCAGGTTCCGGAGCGCACCTCTTTCTCCACGCTGTCGACGACACGCCAGCTGACCCTTTCGCCCATGGCGTTGGCGGAGCGGAGGTTAAGCAGTACGGGGAGGCCCGTTTCATAGAGGGGCAGGGAACGCTGGGAGACGACCCCGAAGGCCTTGGGTGTCGCCGAGCCTGGCGCCGGGGCTCTTTGCTCCAGCGCGACCTCTCTGATTTCAAGCGTACCGTTACCTGAAGCCAGAATCTCCGTGCGGACTTGCAGGAATCCCCGCGGCGGAAAGAGGCCGTGCAGGGACACGTCGACCCATTCGCTGCCGACTTGCCGACTGATTCTTGCCCCCTGCCAGTCAAGGCCGAAGAGTCCGAGCTGCACGGGACCCGATCCGCCGACGCGCCGGGCCGACACTCGCGCTTCGAAGGGGCCACCAGGCACGACATTGACCATGGGAGAGAAGAGCAGCGAGAACGTTTCTGGCGACAAGGCCAGGCTCAGTACCGGTTTGCCGTCGATCAGGTGTACGCCACATGCCGGTGGATCCACGGAGTAGCGCATCATCGTCTCGCGGAGATTGAGGGTAGGATTCCGCTCGGGATCGCCGAAGCTGGTCCAGCCGTAGGAGCCGAGGGCGAAATCGCCATTCGGTATCAGGTTGCCTTCACGCATCGAGGCGGTGGGGGCGGGCGGCGGCGCTTGGTCGCTCTCAGCCAGGCTGAACGAACGGATCCAGACCTTGCCGGCCTTGGGGAACTGCATGACGACTCTCGACTCGGGATCGTCTACCTCGGACCGGCCCGAGAGGGTCGCCTCGTTCCAGTCAGGACCGGCGAGAACCTCACCCTTCAGATAGCGCGTCCAGGGTGGCGCCCCCTTGCCGACGGCGATCAGGATGAGCATCTCTGTATCTGAGCGTACAGATATAGTTGCGGTGTAGTGCTTGCCGTTCTTGACGGAGACGGGAAAACGCAACCTTATTTCGGCGCAACGGGTTCCCGGGTCGAGGATCTCGATCTCCTGACAGGCCCTCTCCTCCTGGCGGTGGTCCGCCCGGTAGCGCACGGTGGCGTTAGACCACTTGGAATTGTCATCCCAATCGGCACAGATGTCACCGGTCGCCCCGGCGCCAGCCTCGATGGGAACATAGGCGTCGCGGAATTCGCAACGGTATGGGTAGCCGACGACCGCGGCGGCAGCCAAGGGCAGGGTGCTCAACCGCAACATGAGCAGCCCCCAGGCCGCCACAAGCGTCCAGCTTCCACGGCATGCGGTCGTGGCACGCCCCAACCCCTGACCCCGCAATCTGCCCATGACCTGCCTCACGCTGGCGACGTGTCGCCCTGTGTCCAAGTTCGCGCTAATCGAGGAAAGGCGCCAGCTTCTTCCCCAACAAGAAAAACTTCCGGTCTGGGTACCATAACACGGCCTGGCCATGGTGCCGGGTCAGGCTCGCATACAACGCGAGATCGGTGCGTCCCTTCCCGTAGCCCAGCGCCACCCCGTCGTTGTCCATGAGAAATCGCGGCGGCGAGAACCACACGGGTTGCCGGGCCCTCGGTTGATAGGTTCCCCGCAGTATCCAGAGAGGGCGCCGGTGCCAGAGCGAATCGCCGGGTTTCTGCGCGTCGCCGCCGACCCACGGACCGAAATGGCCGTTATGATTGTGGATGAAGAGCGCGTAGACCCCGTCCTCGACCTCGTAGATGGGCACGGGGCTGATCGGATGAAGCATGGGCACGCTGTCGTCATGATAGCGGAGCGCTTCAGGTGTCGACCAGGACCGGCCGGCGTCGGGCGAAACCGAGTAGTAGGGGTGGCCGGTGAAGGTGCGCATGCTACAGAACAGTCGGCCGTCCGGAAGCTTCACCAGGGAGGGTTCTTGCGCGACGCTCATGGCGTTGTTGGCGGGGAAAGCGACGCGCAGGGCCGCTTCGTTCTCAGCGAAATAGCGGATCTTCAGATCGCCTACCGAGGGGTTCTCGTCCACATTTTCAAACCGCATGAATTCGACCACCGATTCCCAGGCCCAATAGTGCCCTTTCGGCGGTTCGTGGCGCACCTTGGTGGACAGCCAACGGGTGAACCCGACGTAGTACTTGCCCTCGGAAAGGCGTTCCGGCTTCTGCCAGACGATCCAGTTGGCCGGCATGCCTGGGTCAGGATCGTCCCAGACGCTTCTGGGCATCGGAATGATCTCTTCTGCCGACCAGGTCTCACCCCTGTCATCGCTGTGTTTTCCTGCCATCAAGCCGGTGAATTGGTGAAGGACATCGACCAGGCCCATCTGCTTGTTGTAAAGCACATAGATACGGCCGCTTCGTGAAACGAGGGGAAAACCCCAGCTCGTCATGCCCTTGCCCGTTTTCGGGTCCAGGTCTTTTCCGGGGCCAGCGATCGTCCGTGGCTGCGACCAGGTGAGTCCCCCGGTGGTACTACGGGAGAAGACGATGCGGTGGTCCGGCTGTCCTTCAAAAGTGCTCTGGGTCCAGACTGCCATGAGCGAGCCATCAGGTCCGTCGAAGACGAGAAAATGCTCATTGCCGCCGTCGCCGGAACTGCCGTCGAGGCTGCCCGGCACATGAACGATGTAGTCGGGGTTGGTGCGTCTGAGTTCACGCTCGAGACTTGAGGGGTTCTGCATGGGGTGATTCCTGACTGAGGGACGTCCTGATGTCGGGGGTCCTATGGGAAATGGGGTGCATCGGATGAAGCGCACGCAGGGAGAGTGAAAACAGGGGCCGCGAGAGCCGGCGCCACCTCTGGGTCGCGAGACTCTGGCGAGCCGAGGGTTCGGCAAGCACCTCCGTCATGGCTGCCTCGGCTACCTCGTATTCTGGATCAGTTCGAGAGTCAGGGGTGGGTGGATTCCGCCTTGGATGTCGCGGTAGTCGGCGTGCCGGACCCAGGTGAAGACCTCCGCGGCGCCGCAGCCGCAGGCAGTGCCCCATTGCAGCGCCAACTGCCGATGCCCGAAGCTCGGCAGGTGCGCCTTCGGCATCTGGCAGCGATGCACGCCAATCAGGGCCATCTTGCGGTCCAGATAGGGCGTGAAGTCGATGAACGTCTCCCAGCGGCAGTTGAACTCGCCCAGGCGCGTGTTGGGCTCGCGCCAGTGCAGCAGGGCACCCCGGAACCCCTGGTCGACGGCCTGCCAGTAGGCGGCGGTCGCCAGCAGTGAGGTGGTGAAGTGTTCAACGTTCATCGCGGCGACGCCGTGGGTGAACACGCACTCGGGGTCCTTCTCCAGGATGAGGTCCGCCAGGCGTTTGAGGCTGGGCGGGTCTTCCTGGGCGGTCAGGATGCTCGGTACGTTCGCCGCCACGCCCGCGGGCAGGGCGCAACCGTAGCGCAGTTCGACCTCCTTCTGCTCGGCCACATCCCAGTAGTGGCGCTGGGGGTGGTCGAGGTGGATCGGCGCCGTGCCCAGCTGCCGCGCCGCCTCGTCGCACTCGCGCTTGCGGCGTGCCATCATGTCTACGGTGCCCTCATGCGTCGTCCGAACCGTGCCATCGCTCTGCAGTTCACTGACGCCGCCAGACATGTTGTTGGTGGCCATCACATAGACCACCGAGTACCCGGCGTCGCGGTACTTCAGGAGCGTGCCGCCCGTCTGGATCTCATTGTCGTCTGCGTGGGCGCCGACCACCAGGATGCTGCGCTTCATTGCTGCGTCTCCTTCAGTAATCATACTCCCAGAGGCTCTTGCAGAACTCCGCGTCTGGCCCTGGAGCCCGCGATGCCAGCGCCCGTTCCGGGCGGGTTCGCGGTGCC